>NZ_JCABYM010000146.1:0-13463 GCF_059499385.1 Limnoglobus sp.
CCGAACGACGGCGGGCTTTCGGCCGCGTCCCGGAACGGGCCGTAGAACCCGCTCGCGTACTTCGCGGCGTAGCTCAGGATCGGCACGTTCGGGAACCCGCCCTCGTCCAGCCCGCGGCGGATGGCCTGCACCATCCCGTCCATCATGCCGCTCGGCGCGACGAGGTCGGCCCCGGCCTTCGCGTGGCTGACGCACTGCGCCGCGAGCAGCGGCAGCGTCGCGTCGTTATCGACATCCAACCCGCGGGGCGTCTCGCAGAGCGGGCCGCAGTGCCCGTGGTCCGTGTACTCGCACAGGCACTCGTCGGTGACGAGGTACACGTCCTGCTTGTACGCGGCCCGCAACGCCCGCAACGCCTGCTGGACGATGCCGTCGTCGTCGAGCGACACGCGGCCCTCGGGGTCCTTCTTCGGCGGGATGCCGAACAGCATGAACGCGCGGACGCCCAACTCCTTCGCCGCGCCGACCTCCTCGACGAGCGTGTCCACGCTGAGCTGGAAGTTGCCGGGCATGGACGCGATCTCGTTCCGCACGCCGCGGCCGGGCCGGACGAACAGCGGCAGGATGAAGTCGGCGGCGGACAGTTCCGTCTCGCGGACGAGCGCCCGCAGGATCGGCGACGACCGCAGCCGCCGCGGGCGGACGGCCGGGTAACCGGCGGTGGGGAACGGGTGCATGGTCATCTCCAAAGTTTAGCCGCGACGCGGAGGCATTGCGGAATGGGGCGCGGGCACTGACTTCCGAAGTCCGGCTTCGACTTCGGAAGTCGAGCGGGACCAGCACGCACGCGAGGGGAAGGAATGCCTCCGGCGCGGAATCGACTTCCGAAGTCGAAGCCGGACTTCGGAAGTCTTAGCCTTCCTCCCACCGCGCTCGCGTCTCCGATCCGTGCGCGTCCCGCGCTCTCCTCCGCAAAGCCTCCGGGTCGCGGCTAAGCGGTTCGATTTCCCTGCATTCTATGGCCGGTTTTGCTATCCTCTCCTTCGACCCCCACCTCGCACGCCGGGAGCCGACGATGAACCTCACTAGCCGCCCCGCCTGGGCCGCGCTCCAGTCCCACGCCGACGCGATCCGCGGCCGCCACCTCCGCGACCTGTTCGCCGCCGACCCGACGCGGGGCGAATCGCTCACGCTCGAAGCCGCCGGCGTGTTCCTCGACTACTCCAAGAACCGCGTCACCGCCGAGACGCTGAAGCTGCTCGTGAACTTGGCGAACGAGTGCGACCTCATGGGCCGCATCGAGGCGATGTTCTCCGGCGAGAAGATCAACAAGACCGAGAACCGCGCCGTCCTGCATACCGCGCTGCGTGCGCCGAAGGGCACGACCGTCACCGTGGACGGCAAGAACGTCGTCCCGGACGTTCACGAGACGCTCGACCGGATGAGCGCGTTCTGCGACCGCGTCCGGTCCGGCGGGTGGAAGGGGTTCACCGGCAAGCGGATCAAGACGGTCGTGAACGTCGGCATCGGCGGGTCCGACCTCGGCCCGGTCATGGCCTACGAGGCCCTCAGAAAGTACACCGCCCGCGACATGCAGTTCCGCTACGTGTCGAACATCGACGGGACCGACATCGCGGAAGCCACGCTCGACCTCGACCCGGCGGAGACGCTGTTCGTCGTCTCGTCGAAGACGTTCACGACGCAAGAGACGATCACGAACGCCACGTCGGCCCGCGACTGGCTGCTCGCCAGTTTGAAGGACAAGGCGGCGGTGGCGAAGCACTTCGTCGCCGTCAGCACGAACGCGGCGGAGGTGTCGAAGTTCGGGATCGACACGGCCAACATGTTCGGGTTCTGGGACTGGGTCGGCGGCCGGTACAGCATGGACTCGGCCATCGGGCTGTCCACCATGCTCGCCGTCGGGCCGCAGGGGTTCCGCGACATGCTCGCCGGGTTCCGGACGATGGACGAGCACTTCCGCACCGCCCCGTTCGAGAAGAACCTACCGGCCCTCATGGGCCTGCTCAGCGTCTGGTACGTCAACTTCTTCGGCGCGGAGACGGTCGCCGTCCTGCCCTACGACCAGTACCTGAAGCGGTTCCCGGCGTACCTGCAACAACTCACGATGGAGAGCAACGGTAAGAGCGTCACGCTGGAGAACGCGGCCGTGGATTACGCCACCGGCGCGATCTACTGGGGCGAGCCGGGGACGAACGGGCAGCACTCGTTCTACCAGCTCATCCACCAGGGGACGCGGCTGATCCCGTGCGACTTCATCGGGTTCCTGAAGACGCTCAACCCGCTCGGCCGGCACCACGACATCCTGATGGCGAACCTGTTCGCGCAGTCCGAGGCACTGGCGTTCGGCAAGACCGCCGAGGCGGTGAAGGCGGAGGGCCACCCGGACTGGCTCGTCCCGCACCGGACGTTCGCCGGCAACCGGCCGTCGAACACGATTCTCTTGGAGAAGCTCGACGCGGCCGCCGTCGGGAAGCTGGTGGCGCTCTACGAGCACGTCGTCTTCACGCAGGGCGTCGTCTGGAACATCGGGTCGTTCGACCAGTGGGGCGTGGAGCTTGGCAAGGTGCTGGCGCAGAAGATTCTGCCGGAGTTGCAGTCGGCGGGCGAGTTGAAGCACGACAGCTCGACGAGCGCGCTGATCCGTCGGTACCGCAAGGCGCGTGGGTAAGGAGGGCGAAAGCCCGCGAACGAACGTCCGCGGGCCGTGCGCGATCACTTCAAGTCGATGGGGATGTCGTTATCCCCCTCTTTAACCGTGACCAGGATGTCGGTCGTCGCGGCGCTGGCGTACTTCGTCGGGATCGGCGACTTGAACCCGCCCTCCGGCTCCGGGGCCAGGACACCGGGTTCGACCTCCTTGGACAGGATGGCCGTCACGAGCACCTTGTACTGTCCCGGCGGGGCACCGTCGTCCTTGTCGTAGCTACTGAGGGTGAAGCTGCCGACGCCGTCGGTCGTGCCGCGGGCGGGGACGCCCTTGCCGTCCTCGCGGGGCATGAAGATGACGGTGGCGTCCTTGACCGGGTTGCCCTTGTACTTGACGATGCCGCGGACGGCGGCGGTCTTCTTCTTTTCGAGCGGTGCGTTCTTGCCGCCGCCCCCGCCGTCGGACCCGCCGCAACCCAGGGAGGCGGCCAGGACGACGAGCAGGACGGGGCCAACGGCGAGGCGGGAATACATCGGTGGTGTCTCCGGGGGAACGAGGGAGAGCCGGTTCGGCCCGAGGGGTGGGACAAAACGACCCACCGGAAGTGTATTCCGGTGGGTGTCGGGTTGACGAAAATCGCCGGGCGGGATCAGTTGTCGCTGACGGTTTCGCCGCCGGCCCGCGTGCCGAGGGCCCCGAGCACGCCGTAGGGGCTAATGCCCGTGAGGTCGATGCCGGAGGCGTTCAGGTCGCCGACGTTGATCGTGTCGCGGATGAACCGGACGGAGCCGTCGCCCATGAGGGCGTTGCAGCCGCCGGTGTGGTTGCTGCTCATCGGGTAGAGGCCGTTCTGGGCGTCGTGGTCGTTGTGGGCGCACGACACGCTGTTCGGCGGGGCGTTGGTCGTCAGGCCGCCGAACCCCATGCCGCCGTCCGGCCAGCGGACGCCGGCCCACGAGCCGAGCCGGGCGTACCCGGTGTTCCACCGGCGGGTGGTGTTGTTGAACAGGCTGATGCACTGGTTCGGGGTGGTGAACCAGGCCCCGCCCAGGCTGTAGGTCGTCGTCTTTTCGATCGTGGATTGGCCCCGCACCCGCTCGGCCATGGCGATCGTGTTGCTCAGGCCGTCGCTTACCTGGGAGAACCGGATCCCGTTCCACGGCCCGGTGCCGGGCTGGTTCCGGCCGAACATGCCGCGGCCGTTGTTCGGCGGATTGTCCGTGTGGCGGTTGATCGAGTCGCCGCTACAGAACATGTAGCTGGTATGCTTCACGGCCGTGCCGGTCGCGTCCGGCGCGTCCGACGGACAGAGGAACGTGGGGATGCTGCTGCGGAACGGCGTGTACGTCCCACCGGTGCCGCCCGGCGGGACCGTGTCGTTAGCGTTCGCGAGCGTCGCCGGGTCCCAAGGGGCCGGTCCCCACTCGACGTACGTCGAGCCGTTGGTGAAGCGACCGGAGATTTGGTTCGCCAGTGCCGTCTGTTCCATGTGCGACAGCAGTTGGATCAGGCCGCTCTTCCGGCCGGGATACCCGGTCGCGAACCGCCCCTCGCGGAACGGCAGCGTCTGCGTCACGCCTTCGTAGTTGTGGAGCGCGATGCCGAGTTGCTTCAAGTTGTTGCTGCACTTCGCCCGCGCGGCGGCCTCGCGGACCTTCTGGACGGCGGGCAGCAGAAGCCCGATCAGGATCGCGATGATCGCGATCACGACCAGCAGCTCAATGAGCGTGAAGCCCGCCCGACGGCGGCTTCGGGGGAGAGAAGACATGAGAACGCCTCCGGAAAAAAAGAGGAACAAAGCGACCGCTGTGGTGTTGGATATGTGATGACGTATCCACCACGCACCGATTGTCCCCGGCTTCCGTTCCGGTTGTCAAGGGAATAATGGCCCGGCGGGAAAAATCTGACGACCTTCCCCACGTGACCCTGCGGCCGCCGGGCCGGGGCGTCACTTCAGCGCGTCCTTCCACTTCTTGACCCGTGCCGGGTCGAGGTCCGCGTCCCGCTTCCCGCCGACGCACACCGCCCCCCGCACCGCGTACCAGTCCGGCGTCACGCCCTTCAGCTTCTTCAGGTCTTCGAGCTTCAACGACCCGCCGACCGCGACGGCCACGCCGCCGGCCTGAAGCGTCGTCACGAGTTCGCCGATCTCCTCCGGGTCGAGGAAGTCGAGCAGGTTCTTCTTGTCCTTCACGCACGTGTCGAGCAGGAACGCCTTGTACTTGTACCGCTTGGCGAACTTCGCCACCTCGGCCGGCGGCACGCTCTTGGCCCGCGCGTGGTCGGCGTAGGCGACGGCTACGACCTCCGTGCCCCGCTTGATCTGCCGGCGGGTGTCCAGCAGGTCCTCGCCCCAGCCGGGCGTGTGCGTGTACCCGGCCAGGCCCCACTTGATGTAGTCCAGCGGCAGTTGCAGGTGCCAGTGCGCCTCGACCAGGGCGTTGCCCGCCCACTCGCCGAGGGCGGCGCTGACGGGGACGGCCTTGTTCACCACGTCGAGAACGGCCGCGACGACTTCCGCCTCGGCCGGGGCGAGCGAGCCTTTGGCCGGTTCCTTCACGTCGATCAGGTCGGCCCCCGCCTTCACCGCGGCGGCCGCCTCGTCCGGGGACCGCACGCTGACGAGCAGCTTCGCCTTGCGTCCTTGCTTCATGACGCCCTCTCGGGGGGGAAGATGATCCGGGGCGGTTCGACCCCGCTCACGCCGAACAGCCGCGTCTGGCCGGAACACGGGAAGAACGTCACCGGCACCGGGTCGGCGAGCCGGAACCCGAACAGCCCGTGCGGCAGGAACCAGTGCGGGGCGTTCAGGTGGGCGTCCCCGTCCGCGAGGAACGCGGCCGCGGTCCGGTAGTCCCGGCATTCTATGAGATCGACGCGGCCGACGACCCCGCCGGTCGGGGCGCAGAACGGGGCGACGGCCGGCGTCACCCACTGCGTCGCCTCCGGCCGCTCGTCGCGAATCTTGGAGGCGTGGATGAGTAGCGGCCCGCGGTGGGCCGTCGGCCAGGTACGGACCTCGATCGACTTCCGCCCGGCGACGATCAGCCCGGCCCACGGCTGGCGGATCGACAGGGCGGGGAGGGGGGCGGTCATTGGGTGCGCGTCTCGAGAACCTGACTTCCGAAGTCCGGTTTCGACTTCGGAAGTCGAACGGACGGAGGGGCGGTTGCGGTCACCATGGACGCCCCCGCGCGGGATCGACTTCCGAAGTCGAAGCCGGACTTCGGAAGTCAGGCGCACCCTTCGTTTGGGGCTGAATATTCGCCCCGGCGTACACCCCGTCGCAGTTTATCCGGCCGGGCCGATTTTATGAATTGAGATGAAGCGCGCGGTTTTGCCAAAGCTTCGATACTGAGCTAAGTGATACTACATCGCTTTCCCGGACCGCCGGTCCCCGCCGGCGGCCCCCCCACGGATCGAGCCGCTCGATGACGGTCCCGCTGGCCAGCCAACAAGAGCCGATCCCCGGCTACAAGCTGCTCGAACGGCTCGGCCGTGGCGGGTTCGGCGAGGTTTGGAAGGTCGAAGCGCCCGGCGGCATCCAGAAGGCGATGAAGTTCGTCTACGGGGACCTTAACGACCTCGAAGACGAGAACATCCGGGCCGCCGAACAGGAGCTCAAGGCCCTCGACCGCGTCAAGAACATCCGCCACCCGTACATCCTGTCGCTCGAGCAGTGGAAGATCATCAACGGCCAGCTCATCATCGTGATGGAGCTGGCCGACCGCAACCTGTGGGACCGGTTCAAGGAGTGCCGCGGCCTCGGCATGCCCGGCATCCCCCGCGACGAGCTTCTCGGCTACCTCATGGAAGCCGCCGAGGCGCTCGACCTGATGAACTCGAAGTACCACATCCAGCACCTGGACGTGAAGCCGCAGAACCTGTTCCTGATGTTCAACCACGTCAAGGTGGCGGACTTCGGGCTGGCGAAGGCGTTCGAGGGCGGCCGCGGCACGGTCACCGGCGGCGTCACCCCCGTCTACGCCGGGCCGGAGACGTTCGAAGGCTACGTCAGCCGGTACACGGACCAGTACAGCCTCGCGATCGTCTTCCAGGAACTGCTCACCGGCACGCGGCCGTTCAACGGGAGCAACACGAAGCAGCTCGTGATGCAGCACTTGAACGGCACGCCGGACCTGGACGCGCTGCCGGTCGCGGACCGGCCGGTCGTCGGCCGGTCGCTGGCGAAGCGGCCGGAGGACCGGTGGCCGACGTGCATGGACCTGATCCGGGCGCTGAAGAACGTCGGCCAGCCGCAGCCGCCGTCCGGGGTAACGCCCGCCGCGCCGACCGGGCGGTCGGGCGTCACCGCCGCGCCGGCCGACCCGGCGAAGGCGGCCGGGCCGCTGCGGCCGTCCGCCCCGGCCGGGGCGGGGAGCAGCGCCTCGAAGCCGACGGGCAACGAGTCCCCGCGGGCCGACTTCGCCCCGCTCCCGCAACTCCGCACCCAGGGGCAGCTCGCCCCCGGCGTCAGCGCGACCGGGAACACGCCGTGGCCGCTCCAGACGCCGCGGCTCGTCACCCCGCAGTCGTCCGCCGGGAATAGCAACACGGGCGGGCTGCAACCCGCCGTCACGCTCCAGCGGCCGCTCGTCGTGCAGACGGCCCGGATGAGCAGCATCGGCCTCGCCCCGCCCGAGCGGACGGCGGACGGGTCGCTCGTGCCGGCCCTGATCGTGTGCGTCGGCAACACCGGGTACGTCGCGATGCGGGCGTTCAAGCAACTGCTCCGCGAGCGGTTCGGCCCGGACCCGCTGCCGCACGTCCGGTTCCTGTACATCGACACCGACCCGGACGCGCAATCCGTCGTCACCGACCCGAACCTGCCGGACCCGCTCGCCCCGAGCGAGGTGTGCATCGCCCGGCTGAACCGGCCGACGCACTACCTGCAACGGGAGGGCGGGCCGTCCGTCGAGCAGTGGATGCCGCCCGGCGTGCTGTACAAGCTGCCGCGGAACCCCGGCCCGGCGGCCGGCGTCCGGGCGTTCGGCCGGCTCGCGTTCGTGGACAACTACCGCACGATCGCCCAGCGGATCCGCCAGGAAGTCGAGACGTTCGTCTCGGACGAGCCGATCACCGCCGCCGTCGCCCGGACCGGCCTCGGGCTGCGGACCAACCGCGCCCGCGCGTACGTCGTCACGAGCACGTGCGGCGGGACCGGCAGCGGCATGTTCCTGGACCTCGCGTACACGATCAAGAACGAGTTCCGCCAGATCGGGTACGCCAAGCCGGAGGTCGTCGGCGTCCTCCTCGCCCCGCCGGGGGACAAGACGAGCGCCAAGGGGCTGTCCCTGGCGAACACGTTCGCCGCCCTCAACGAGCTGGCGTACTTCCACGGCGGCCGCCACAAGTACCAGGCCCGGTTCGGCAACGAGCCGCAGTTCACCGACGGCGACGGCCCGTTCGCCCGGTGCGGCGTCGTCCAACTGTCGAAGCGGAACAACCCGCTCGAGCTCGCGTATTCCGGCGGCCTCGTCGCCCGGAGCATGTTCCTCGAGCTGTTCACCCCGACCGGCCGCGTCACCGACGGCATCCGGGCCGAGGCGTTCGCCCTGAACAAGGGCGGCGTCCCGGTCGTCCAGACGCACGGCCTGTACCGCCTCAGTTGGCCGCGGCACGAGCTGCTCGACGTGGCCACCCGGCGGTTCGGCCAGCGGCTCCTCCAGCGGTGGACGGCGAAGGAGGCGTCCCACCTCCGGGAGCCGATCCAGACGTGGCTCGACGACCAGTGGCGGCAGCGGGAACTCGAACTCGAGAGCGTCGTCGAGAAGTTCAACAAGGCGATCCACGACGCCCTCCGGGAGGACCCGGAGAAGGTGTTCCAGGCGTTCGTCATGCCGCTCCGCACCCGGACGCCCGGCGCGGTCCGGCTGGACACGGAGGCGGCCTACGAGGTCCTCGAGCAGTTGTTCAAGGTCGTCGGCACGCCGGAGGCGGACTCGGAGAACCCGCCGTCCCTCCAGACGATCCTGGCCGACCGGCACAAGAAGCTGGCCGCGGAGGTCGAGCACCACCTGTCCGCGATGGCCGTCGCGTTCGTCGAGCAGCCGCAGTACCGGCTGTCCGGGGCGGAGGAGGTGCTCAACCAGATCATCGCCCGGCTGAAGCGGACGATCTCCGGGCTGGAGGCCGTCCGCAAGCAGATCGAGGACGACGTGTACGACGCCTACGGGCGGCTGGCGAGCGTCCTGAACGGGATGGAGTCCGGGATCGGCCTCGGCGTGATCGGCCCGCGGAAGGCGGTCGTCGCCGGCGAGTTGCTCGACCTGCTGGAACGCTACCCGAACAAGCGGCTGAAGCTGCACGTCCTCGACTCGACGCTGTCGATCTACCGGAAGCTGGCGGCGAGCGCCCCGGAGTTCGTCCGCGAGATCGCGTTCTGCCGGCAGCGGCTGACGGAGATCATGGGGCAGATCGTCGCCCCGACGCACGCCAGCCTGTTCATGACCGGCCCCGGCCGGATGATCCTGCCGCACGGCGTCGAGGGGCTGGACGGGGCGGCCGACCTGTTCCTCGGCGCGCTGCCGCCGCAGGACATCATCGACCTGGACACCCGGCTCCAGCAGGAGATCGTCGGCAAGTTCCGCAGCCTCGTGAGCGTGTGCGTGAAGCCGCAGTACACGCCGAGCTTCCTCGCGATCCTGGCCCGGCTGTCCCGCGAGTTCCTGGACGCCCGGCTGGAGCGGTCGGACCCGGCGGCCGTGTTCTTCCGCCACCGGACGGAGACCGCGCCGAACACGCCGAAGATGCTCATGAACTCGTTCGAGGAGGCCGCCCCGGACCTGACGAGCATCTCCGGCAAGCCGCAGATGGAGGCGACGATCCTGGCCGCCCCGCCGGGGCCGGACGGCGACCGGTTCCGCAAGGTCGTCGATTCGCTCCTGCCCGGCATCGGGTTCATCCCCGCCCCGCTGCCGGACGACATCGTGTTCATCCGCGAGTACCCGCTGTTGCCGCTGCACGAACTCCCACAGTTGGCGGACTTCGGCCGCGAGGCGTACCAGCAGCAACTGGCCGGGGACATGAACCCGCACACCCGCAGCGACCTCCCGTGGATGCCGGCGGAGCCGGTGACCACCTAACCCCCCACCCGGCGGGCCGCCCGCCCGCCGTCGCCCCCCGTAAGAGATTGCCATGGCCGTTCACTTCGAAGCCAACGTCGAGCCGGTGCCGGGCTACCGGCTGATCGACCGCCTGGGCAGCGGCGGGTTCGGCGAGGTCTGGAAGTGCATCGCCCCCGGCGGCATCTACAAGGCCATCAAGATCATCCACGGCGACCTCCGGAGCAAGGACAACGACCTCGTCCGGTACGCCGAGCAGGAACTCAAGTCGCTCGAACGGGTCAAGCAGGTCCGCCACCCGTACCTGCTCGCGCTCGACCGGTACGACATCGTGGACGGCCGCCTCTTGATCGTCATGGAGCTGGCCGACTGCAACCTGTGGGACCGGTTCCGCCAGCACCGGGCGAAGGGGCAGCAGGGCATCCCCCGCGACGAGCTGCTCGTGTTCATGCAGGAGACGGCGGAAGTCCTCGACCTGATGAACGGCGAGCACAACCTGCTGCACCTGGACGTGAAGCCGCAGAACATCTTCCTCCAGTGGAACCACGTCAAGGTCGGTGACTTCGGCCAGGTGAAGGACCTGCAGGGGCTGGCCGCCCAGGTGACCGGCGGCATCACCCCGGTGTACGCCGCCCCGGAGACGTTCGACGGCATCGTGACGAAGGCGTGCGACCAGTACAGCCTCGCCTGCGTGTACCAGGAGCTGCTCACCGGCCAGCGGCCGTTCGACGGCACGAGCATGAACCAGTTGCTCATGCAGCACCTGGCCGCCCCGCCGAACCTGACACCGTCCCCGGAGGGCGACCGCCCGGCCCTGCGGAAGGCGCTGGCGAAGAAGTCCGAGGAGCGGTTCCCGACGTGCGCCGAGTTCGTCCGGGCGCTCCGGGTCGGCACGCGGGTCGCCGCCCCGGCGTCCGGCGGGATCAGCATGGCCGACATCAACCGGCCGACGGTCGCGGCCGTCCTGCTCGGCGGGCCGCCGCCGGCGGACGGGGTGACGTTCGACCTGCCGGCGGCCGGCGGCTCGACGCTCGCGCCGCCGGCCGCCCCGCGGGCCGAGGCGGGCGGGCGGACCGACACGCCGTACCCGGCCGGGACGCCGGACGCCGACCCGCCGCGGACGGCCCCGCCGGAGCAGACCGGGGCCGGGCCGTTCCAGCCGGCGCTCGTCATCGGCCTCGGCGGGACCGGGCTGCACGTCCTCCAGCGGCTGCGGGCCGACCTCGCCGACCGGTTCGGCAGCGGCGACGCCCTGCCCGCGGTCCGGTCGCTCTACATCGACACCGACCCGCAGACGCCGGAGTTGGCCGCGACCGACAAGCCGTGGGAGCGGCTGGCGAAGCTGGCCGCCGAGCAGGTGTTCCCGGCCCGGCTGAACCGGCCGACGCACTACATGAAGCCGCGGCTCGCCGGGCAGACGATCATGGACGGCTGGTTCGACCCGCAGTTGCTCAACAAGCTCCAGCGGACGCCGACGACGATGGGCCTTCGGCCGCTCGGCCGGCTCGCGTTCGTCGACCACTACCGGGCGCTGAACCAGAAGTTCGCCTACGACCTGGAGTCGATCCTCGACCCGGACGCGGTGGCCGCCACCCTCGACCGCGCCGGGCTGGACATGCGGTCCAACCGGCCGCGGGTGTACGTCGTCGCCGCCCTCGCCGGCGGGACGGGCGGCGGCATGTTCCTGGACGTGGCCTACGCCGTCCGCCACCGGCTCAAGAAGATGGGGTACGCGAACCCGGAGGTCGTCGGCGTCCTGTTCGTCCCGCCGGACGGCCCGCCGGACGAGCTGCCGCCGCCGGTCCGGGCGAACGTCTGTGCGGCGCTCACGGAGCTGAACCACTACGGCCGCGGGAGCACGGTGTTCAACGCGTTCTACGACGAGCGGTCCGGCGGCGTCCGGGATTCCGACCCGCCGTTCCACACGACCTACGTGCTGCCGGCCGCGCTGCCGGTCGTCCCGCTCCAACTGATGGGCAACTCGGCGGCCGTCTCCAGCTCGAAGATGTTCCGCAAGACCGGCGCGGAGAAGCACCCGGCGGCGCGGAAGTCCACCGCCCGCGAGACGCCCGGCGGGACGGACGACCCGGTCGCGGCGGCCGCCGAGCGGATCCGCCTCGACCTGTTCTCCCCGGTCGGCCGGACGGCGGACGAGGCCCGGCCGCGGTCCCCGACGGCCCTCGGCCTGACCGTCCGGACGTTCGGCCGGGCGCTCTACTCCTGGCCGCGGGGCGCGATCGTGGACCGGACCGCCCGCGTCCTCACCGGCGTGCTGCTGACGCACTGGGTCTCCCCGGACATCACCCGCGCCCGCCACCTGATCCCGCCCTGGGTGTCCAAGAAGATGGCCGAGGCCGGGCTGTCCAAGGACGCGGTGCAGGGGGCGCTGCACAAGGCCGCCGCCGGCGTGTTCAACGAGCCGCTCCCGACCGTCATCGCCCGAATTGTAGACCCGGCCACGCCGAAGGGGTGGATGGCCCGGACGCCGGACGTGAACAAGGTCATCGCCGTGCTCGACCAGCTCGGCAAGGCGATCGGCCACCCGACCGGCCAGCGGCTGCCGAACGCCCTGGAGGACGCCCTCCGGCTGGCGGCCGCCGACATCGTCGGCAACGGCGGCACGGTGCTGACGACGGCCATCCAGGAGATGATCGACGACCCGCACTTCCGCACGGCCAGCGCCGAGGAGGCGCTGCAACAAATCCTGTCCTACCTGCACGTCTGCCGGCTGGAGTGCGAGGCCGAGGCCGACCGGGCGGAGAAGACGGCGCGGGTCGGGTACGACCCGCTGATGGCCTACGTCCACCCGCAATCCAACGGCAAGAAGCCGTCCGCCGCCGAGATCGGCGACGCCCTCCGGACGTTCCCCGGCGCGCAGTTCCAGGCCGCCGTCGCCCGCCGGTCGGCGAAGCTGTTCGAGCACATGAAGGCGGCGTTCGCCGACCTCCGGGCGCAGATCGCGGCCTGCCGCCAGCGGCTGGAGGTCGTCCAGAAGCTGATCGTCGCGGACCTGGAGCAGCCGGCCCCGCCGGTGGACGCGTCCCGCCTCATGCCCCCCGGCTGCGGCACGATCGAGGACGCCGCCCAGCGGTACCTGGCCGTGCTGACCGACGACGACCTGCAGGAGGTCGAGCGGCTCGTGCAGGTCGGCATCGAGGAGGCGTTCGGCGGCCTGTACCAGGCGAGCATGAACTCGACGGTGACGCCGGAGGCGATCCTGGCCGTGGTCCGGTCGCGGGCACGGTTCCACCTGAACGCCCGGCTCGGCGAGGTGGACCTGGCCGGCATGTTCACGACGAAGTGCGGCGGCCGCCCGCAGGCGGCGCACGTCCTGGCGAACGCCTACGGCATGGCGAAGCCGGCGCTCGTCGGCAACGGCCCGTGGGTGAACCACGCGATCACCGTCCTCGGCACGCCGGCCGGCCCCGGCGGCGAGCAGCTCCGGCAGATGGCCGACCAGGGCTTCCCCGCGGACGACAAGACGGTGTTCGCGGCGACGCCGGACGAGGTGACGATCTACCGCGAGTACCCGTTCGTGCAGCTCTCGGCGCTGCCGCAGTTCGGCCCGGCGTGGGAGTCGGCGTACCTGTCCCCGCCCGACGGCAGCCCGCACGCCCGGCTGGACGTGACGCAGTGGATCGGCGTGGACGCGGAGTGAAAATTTGTCCAAATCCGGCGGGTGTCGGGATTTTGTGCGGAAGTCGTGGCGGGCGAAATCCCCTACGACGGGTCGAGACCGCCACCGCCGCCACCGCCACGGGGCCACCCCGTGGCGGCGGGACACTTGACTT
>NZ_JCABYM010000147.1:0-13413 GCF_059499385.1 Limnoglobus sp.
ACAGCCCCAGCCCGGTCCCCTTCCCCGGCCCCTTGGTGGTGAAGAACGGCTCGAACACCTGGGCGACCGTCGCCGCGTCCATGCCGCACCCGGTGTCCGTGACGGCGAGCAGCACGTACGGGCCGGGGGCCGCCCCCAGGTGGGCGGCCGCGTACCCGGCGTCGAGGTCCACGTTCGCCGTCTCGACCGTCACCTTCCCGCCCCGCGGCATCGCGTCGCGGGCGTTCACCACGAGGTTCATCACCACCTGCTCTAGCTGCCCCGGATCGACCTTCACCCGGCCGAGGTCCGGGGCGCAGACGAGCCGCAGGTCGACGTCCGCCCCGATGAGTCGGGTGAGCATCCGCACCATGTCGCCGAGCAGGGCGTTCAGGTCCAGGACGACGGGGACGAGCAGTTGCTTGTGGCTGAACGCGAGGAGTTGCCGGGTGAGGGCGGCGGCCCGCTCGCCGGCCCGGAGGACCTCCCGCAGCAGCGGCCGGTCGGCGGCGGCCGGGTCGCCGGTGGCGAGCAGCAGCTCGGCGTACCCGTTGATGACGGTGAGGAGGTTGTTGAAGTCGTGGGCGACGCCGCCGGCGAGCCGGCCGACGGCCTCCATCTTCTGCGCCTGCCGGAACTGCTCCTCCAGCTTCTTCCGCTCGGTGATGTCGATCAGGAACGCGGCCACGGCCGGCCGGTCGTCCACCCGGATCGGGCAGACGATCGACTCCAGCCAGATGCGCCGCCCGTCCTTCCGCACCCCCTGCCACCCGGCGTGCGGCGGCATCCGTTCCCCGGCGAGGGTCGCGGCGGCGCGGGCCTGGAGGGCCGCCCGGTCCTCCGGCGCGACGAGGACCTCCCACGGCCGCCCGACCAGCTCCGCCGGGTCGGCGTACCCGTACATCTGGCAGCCCGCCGCGTTGACGTGGCGGATGCGGCCGTCCTGGTGGACGACGACGCCCTGCAGCGACCCCTCGACCACCGCCCGGTAGCGGGCCTCCGACGCCCGGACCGCCGCCTCCGCCGCCTTCCGCTCGGTGATGTCCTGCACCTGGCCGACGTACCGGCTCGGCCGGCCGGCGGCGTCCCGGACGAGGGACACGTTCGTCAGCCCCCAGAAGACGCGGCCGTCCTTGTGCCGGTACCGCTTCTCCATCTGGAAGTAGTCGGCCGCCGCCGCGAGCAGCGGCTCGCGGTTGGTCAGGCTGGCGTCCAGGTCGTCCGGGTGGGTGACGGCCGGCATCGAGAGCCGCAGGACTTCGGCCGGCGTGTACCCGAACAGGCGGGCGAAGGCGGCGTTCGCGCGGACGAACCGGTGGTCCAGGTCGGTCACGACCATCGCGACGTGCGTGTCCTCGAACGCGCTCCGGAACAAGGATTCCGGGTTCTCGACGGCGGGCGGAGCCGCGTCGGGGTGGCGGCGGGTCATTGCGGACTCCACTACGGGCCGGAGGGGGAGCGGTCCGTAGCCGCGGACAATGTCGAAGGCGGGGGCGGGCTACTCGATCATAACGCGGCGCTGCCGTCTGGGTCAAACGGCCGTTCCGAAATTGGCCAGAGGTTGCGGCGGCGTTCGGTCTTTGAACCGGGCCGGGAAGGGCAGAAAAAAGCCCGCGGTCAACACCGCGGGCGGGGACGGGATTCGGTAGAAGCGTTTCACTTCTTCGGCGGGGCGGGGGCCGGAACCGCGGGGGCAGGAGCCGGGGCCGGGGCCGGGGCGGGGACCGGTGGCTTCGGGGTCAGCTTGTCGAGCTTCGCCTTCGCCGCCGCGACCTCGGCGTTCGCTGCGTTCAAGTTCGCCTGGGCCGCGTTGAAGGCGTCGAAGACCGGCTTCCGCGCCGCCGTCTGGTCCGCGACCACCTTCTGCGTCGGGGCGATCTTCGCCGCCTCGTCGGCCGCGGCCTTCTGGAGGACCGGCAGCTTGTCCGCCGCCGCCTTCGCCGCGGCCTGGGCGTCGGCCACGCCCTTGTTCGCGGCCGCGACCTCGTCCGCTGCGCCCTTCGCCAAGTCGGCCGTCTTCTTCACCTGGTTCTTCAGCTCGGCGTTCGCCGGGGCCGCGTTCGCCGCGGCCACCACCTTGCCGGCCGCTTCCTGGAGGGCCGTCGCCGTCACTTGCTTGGCGGCGACCACACCTTGCGCCGCCGCCACCGCCGCCGCCGCCACGTCGGTGGCGGCCTTCCCCTGGTCGGCGGCGCTCTTCGCGGCGTTGGCCGCGTTCGTCGCGTCCGTCACGGCCTTCTGGAACGGGGCGAGTTCGGCGTTCGCCTTGTCCACGTTCGCCTTCGCCGCGGCCAGCGCGTCCGTCGCCGGCTTCACCTTCCCCTCCGCCGCCGCGACGCCGGCCTTCGCGATCTCGATCTGCTCGGCGAGCGTCTTCGGATTCGTGTCCGCGGCGATCAGCAGCTTGCCGTCGGCCGCGGCCCAGCCCTTCACCGTGCCGGCCCAGTCGCCGGCGAACACCTTCGCGTTGTCGTGGTTGACCGCCACCTTCAGGCCGAGGTCGGCGAACGCCTCGAACTGCTTCTGCAGTGCGCCGTTCTGGTCCCACAGCTTCGTGACCTTGTCCCGGCCGGTGGACGCGAGCCGGCCGTCGTGGCTGAACTTCACGCTCGCCGCCCCGCCGCCGTGCGCGGCCCAGTTGCGGAAGTTGCCGCCGTTCTCCATCTCCCAGAGCTTGATCGTGCCGTCCTCGCTCGAAGAGGCCAGGCAGTTGGAATCGTCCCGCCAGGACACGTCGGTAATCATGGCCGTGTGCCCGCGGAGGGAGAAGTACTCGCGGCCGGTGAACGCCTCCCAGACGAACAGCCCGGCGCTGCGGTCGCCGGTGGCGAGCAGCACGCCGTCCGGCGAGAACTCGACGGCGCACACCCAGTCGGTGTGCTTCTTGATCTCCCGCACGACGGACCCGTCGGCCGTGCTGTAGATGCGGACGAGCTTCGACGGGCTGCCGACGGCGATGAGCGTCTGGTCCGGGCTGATGTCGGCCGCGAGCAGGGCGTCCGACTCGATGCCGACTTCGACGACCTTCTCGCCGGTCTCGACGTTGAATAGCACGGCCTTCCCCGCCTGCCCGCCGCGGCCGCCGGCGGCGAGGAGCAGCTTCCCGTTGCGGCTGAAGTGCAGGCTGTTGATCTGGCCGTGCGGGTACGGCAGGAACCCGAGCACGTCGCCGGTGTCCGCGTGCTGGAGGATGACCTGCTTCTGCCCGCCGACGGCGACGAGCGGTGCCCACGGACTCGCGGCCATCGCGAGGACGGCCCCCGGCCGGCGGGCCTTCGTCAGCGGCTCGACCTTGTACTTCCCGGCGATCGGCATCGGGGCAGGCCCCTCCGGCCGGCCCTTCGTGACGGCCTTCAGCCCGATGTCCGTCTTCTTCACCTCCATCACCTTGCTGCCGCTGTTCTCCCGCGCGCCCTGCTCGATCCAGGTGCGAATCGTCGCGATTTGCGCGTCGGGAATCTTCGTCCCGCTCGGCGGCATCTTCGGCTCGGCGGTGTGGGCGGTGAGGGTGTAGAGGCGGGACTTGTTCGCGTCGCCGGGGACGACGACGGCCCCGGACCCGCCGCCCTGCAGGACGGCGGCGAGCGTGGCGGCGTTGAGGCCGCCCTTCTGCTTGTCATTGCCGTGGCAGTTGACGCAGTGCTGCTTGAGGATCGGCAGCACGTCGTCGTCGAACGTCGGCTTGGCGGCGTCGGCGACCGCCGGCGTCGCGGCCGCGGCGAGGGCGAGCAGGGTGAAGAACGAGCGGAGCATCGTCACGAGCCTCGGCGGGGTCGGTTCACGCATTGGTCGCGTCATGGACAAGGATGTTGAGCAAGGTTACGGGGTCCACGACCTTCAGGGCGGGGTGGGCGGCGCGGAACGCTTCGTCGGCCATCAGGTCCAACAGGTCGTTGTCGCGGCTGACCAACAGTTCGGCGCTCGCGGCGAGGGCGAGGTTGATGTACTTCTCGTCCTTGGGGTCCCGCGGCAAGGCCACGCGGGGCGGGGCGTCGTGGACCGCCGTTCCGAATCGCGTCGCCCGCTTCAGGAAGGCGTCGACCGCCTCGGCCGTCAACCGCGGGAACCGCTTCAGCGTCTTGGGCCGGGCGAGCACGTCCCGGACCTCGGCCAGCACGCGGTTGCTGAAGTACAACGCGACGTGGCCGAGTTCCGCCAACTCCACGCACTTGCCGGCCGGCCCCGTCGCGTTCGTGGCGGCCTGAAGGTACACCATGCAGTCGTACACGACGCGGCGGGTCACGGCCGCTGGCCCTGTTCCTCGTCCCAAACCTCCTGGCGGACCTCTTGGAAGAACCGATCGAGTTCTTCCTCGGTCATGCCGCTCTCGGCCACGTCCTGCCGGAACGGGGCCAGGATTTCGGCGATGGTCCGTTCTTCCGCGAGCAAGTTCAGCACGGCTTGGCTGGCGAGGGCTTCCTTCGACTGCCCGGCCTTGGCCGCACGGATCGCCAGTTGTTGTTCGGCCCCTTCGGGCAGCTCGATCGTGATCGGCATGGTCCTTCCTCCCAAGTCGGCACGGCCATTCTAGCCGGTCACTTCCCCGACACGTACAGCGGCAAGAGCGCCCCGATCCCGTACCGGCTCTTCGCGTCCTTGCGGCCCAGCTCCTTCGTCTCGCCGTTGCGGGTCTCGCGGACCAGCACCGGGAAGTTGCCGCCGAACGCCGCCTCGCCCATCGTCGCGGCGAACGCCGAGTCCTTCACCACGAACATCGGCTCCTTCGACACGCCGGTCGTGGCGTAGGCAAAGCACCCGAGCACCTCCGTCTTGCCGCCGTTGACCGTCTCCAGCAGCGTGCCGCCGCGCTCCGTCTTGTACCCGAGCACCCAGAGCGTGCCGCCGTCGTTCGTGACGTGCGTGCCCTGCGTCTCTTGGTTCAGTTGCCGCGCCCAGACGGCCTGCTTGCGGAACGCGAACGGGCCGCCGCACACGTCCTCGATGAACACCTTCCCGCCGGTCCCCTCGAACCGGCCGCAGATCGTGTTCCTCAGCACGAGCGTCCGGGCCGTCGCGTGTGCGATCCAAGTCTTCGCGTGCGACCCGTAAGTCTCGTTCATCCGCTCGATCGCGACCGCGGGGGCATCCCCGTCCTCGATCTTGAACGCGGGCTTGTCGCCGATCCGGTCGCCGCCGACCAACTGCGCCCCGAGGAACACGACCCGCCGGACCTTGCCGCGGACCCGCACCGTGTCGTGCAGGACGTAGAACCCGCGGGGGACGTACACCGTCGTCGCGCCGCTGTCGATCGCCTTCTGGAACGCCGGGGCGTCGTCCTTCACGTCCCGCTTGTGGTACGTGTTCCCGCCCGCGCCGAACGTCACCACGTTCGCCCACGCCGCCGGGTCGTCCTCGGGGATCGCCGGCGGGTCCTCGACCGGCAGGCCGAGCGACTTCCCGGCCGACGGGAACAAGCTCACGGCCGGGTGGTGCGTGAACTCGTCGATCACCAGCCCGGCGTGCGGCTTCCCCTCGCCGCCGGTGTTCTCCAGCGCCTTCGCGTACCCGGCGGCCGTCACGTTGCGGGCGAACAGCGGGGCCTCGTTGACGATCGCCGGCTTGTCGGCCGCGCCGCCAGTCAGCTTCGCGTCGATCAGCGTCAGGAAGCTCGGCCCCTTCGCGTTCACCACGGCCGGGACCGCGTTGTCGCTCGTCAGGTTGCGGACGCTCAGCACCTGCCCGGCGTTCCGGAGGCCGCATTCGGTCTGCTTCGCGAGCGTGATGTCCTCCATCGTCAGGCTGTCCACGGCCGTGCGGCAGTTGATGCCGACGGCGAACCCGGTGACGGACACGTTCTTGACGAGCAACGGCCCGTTCTCGTCCGTGTACCCGAGGTCGAGGCCGATCGGGCCGTTGCCGCGGATCGTCACGTCGCGGACGGTCCCCTGGTTGTTGGCCATGAACTGCGCCCCGATCGCGCCGGCGTTCGTGCCCGTGTCGATTGTCAAGGATCGGACGGCGTTGCTGAACCGCTGCGCCGGCTTGCTGCCGGTCCACAGCACGGCCCGCGGCTTCGCCGCGTCGCCGAACCCCGGCGTCCCGTCGGCGACTTTGAGGATCGCCTTGTCGCGGGTCTGGCCTTCGAGGCTCGTCCGCTTGTACTCCATCCCGCCGTGCGGCCCCTTGCCCCACCGGAGCGTGTCGGTGACGCGGTACGTCCCGTTCGGCAGGAAGACGATGGCCCCGGCGTTCGGGTGGTCGTCGAGTGCCTTCTGGATGGCGGCCGTGTCGTCGGCGACGCCGTCGCCTTTGGCGTTGTACGGCGGCTTCGTCACGTCCACGATCCCGCCGTCGGCGGGGTACGTCGCGGCCGGGGAGAACAGGGCGAGCAGCAGGAGCGTCGGCATCGGGTGGTCCTCGGGAGGTTCACCGAGTACATGCCCCGCCCCCGCCGTTCGGCGCGCGGATTCTAGTGGTTGAACATGAACTCCCGCGAGTTCATGACCGCCCAGAACACGTCCTCCAGCGCCACCCGCGGGTCCTTGCCGGCCGCGATCAGCTGCTCCAGCTTCGCCCGCTCGTCCGCCGTCGGCGACCGGCTCAGGCAGCGCAGGTAAATCGCCTCGATGACCTGCGCGTTCGTCTTCTTCTCCTGCTGCATCTTCGCGATGAGGCCGCCCGCCGCCACCTTCGGGCCGACCGTGTCGCCGTTGAGCAGGTGCAAACTTTGACTCAGCGTCGGCTCCAGCCGCACCTCGCACGAGCAAACGGACTCCCGCGTCGCCCGGCCGAACGTGCTGAGGAAGTACGTGCTCGTGCTGCCGTCCGCGATCTGCACGGCCCGCGCCCCCTGCGGCAGCCCGGAGAACTTGTCCTTCGTCCCGGTCACCTGCGTGATGCAGTCGAGCAGCGTCTCGGCGCGAATCCGGCGGATCGCGCCGCGGGCGAAGTTCCGCGAGTCCCCGGCGTTCGTCGCCGTCGGCTGCGTGGACCGCTGGTACGCGGCGCTCGTGCAGAGGTCCTTCACCAACTTCTTGAAGTCGTAGTTGTACGCGGTGAACTTCTTGCCCAGCTCGTCGAGCAGTTCCTGGTTGCTGGCCGGGTTGCTGATGCGAACGTCGTCCACCTCGTTGATGATCCCCTGGCCGAAGAAGTGCGCCCACACGACGTTCGCGAGGTTCTTCGCGAAGTACGGGTTCTCCGGCGACGCCAGCCACTCGGCCAGCACGACGCGGCGGTCCTTCCCGTTCACGTCCGGCTCGGCCCCGCCGAGGAACTTCGGCTTCATCGGCACGCCGCGGACCGGGTGGTTGATCTCCCCGCCGCCGGCGTTGAACACGACCAGTTCGCGGTTGTCGTCCGTCCCCTTCCGCCCGATCTGGCTGAAGAACGACGCGAACCCGTAGTAGTCGTTCATCGTCCACCGGTCGAACGGGTGGTTGTGGCACTGCGCACACTGGATCCGCATGCCCATGAACACCTGCGCGACGTTCTCCGTCACCTTGATGATGTCCCGCTCGGCCTGGTAGTAGTTCGTCGGCGGGTTCTTGAACGTCCCGCCGTTCGCGCCGAGCAGTTCCTTCACCCACACGTTCGTCGGCGTGTTCCGGGCGATCCGGTCCTGCAGCCACGTGTAGTAGAGCAGCATCGCCTTGCGGCTGAGGACCTGCTCGTTGGACGTGCGGATCTGCAGCAACTCCGCCCACTTCAGCACCCACAGCTCCGCGAACTCCTTGCGGTCGAGCAACTCGTCCACGAGCAGCTCCCGCTTGTTCGGCAGCGTGCTGACCATGAACCGGGCGTACTCCTCCGGCGTCGGCAGGATGCCGATCACGTCGAGGTAGACCCGGCGGACGAACGTTTGGTCGTCGCACACGCCGGACGGCTCGATGCGTAGCTTCTTCAACTTCGCGTTCACGAACTGATCGACGTAGTTCTGCTCGGCGTGGTTGCCCCAGGTGAACTGCAGCCCCTTCGGGAGGGTGATGAACGGGACGCCGATCGTGTACGTGTGGAACCGGGCCATGACGAACGCCTCGCCCCGCTCGCCGGCGGTGACGGACCCGTCGCCGTCGATCTTCGCGGCCGTCTCGTTGTTCGTCAGGAACAGCGCCAGGCTCGTCACGTCGCGGTCCGTGCCGTCGCTGTACTTCGCCCGCACGACGAGCCGCTGCTTCTCGCCCTTGCCGTCGAGGACGGCGGACGGCGGGAACACTTCCATGCTGACCGGCGACGCGACCGTCGGCGGGTCGAGCGGGGCGTCGGCTTCGAGCCACCGCATGATCGCGGTGTGATACTCGTCGCCCTCGGAGAACTTCTTGCCGCCGGTGTGGGGCACTTTCCCCACGGACTTCTCGATCACCATCGACTCGGCGGGCGTGGCGAGGTTGATGCGGCGGCCGTTCAGTTCGCGAGTGAGGCGGTAGTGGTCGCCGTCCGGGTCGAACCCGAAGAGGCTGAGGCGGAACCCGTCCTTGCCGCGGGCCGCGCCGTGGCAGCCGCCGACGTTGCACCCGGTCCGCATGAACACCGGCATCACGTCGAGCTTGAAGCTGATCGGCCGGTCGGCCGCCGCGTTGACGACCTTGACCGGAACCTTCACCGTCTGCCCGGCGACCGCGACGACCATCTCCGTCGCGCCGTCGGCGACGGGGACGAGGGTGAAGTTGTCCCGCTTGACGAGCGCCGGGTTGGCGAACGTGACCTGCGCCTGGGCGGTGACGTCGCGGGTGAGGCCGGACGGCTCGGTCGCCTGGACGACGAACGTTTGCCGGTCGCGGGACGTTTCGAGGTTGATGTCCGGCGGGTAGACCGCGACCTTCACCGCCGGCGCGGCCGGGGCCGGGGCCGGCGCGGGGGCAGGTGCGGCCGCGGGCGGCGACTGGCCGACGGCAACGGCCGCGGCCGCGAAGAGGGCGAGGGTGGTCGTCAGGAGTCGCATGTCGCAAGACCTCATGCGGTGAATCGGATCATGTAATGTCGACGGCCGGCCCTAGCGATTTACCCGTACTTCGCCTTCATCTTGGCCATGAACTCTGCCCCGTCGATGGGGATCGTTTCTCCCCGTTCGTAGGCCGTGAGCCGGCGATTGGTTTCTTCGACCCACTCGTCGGGCAATTCTTCCGCCGGTGAGATCTGCTCTGTCGCCTGTTGTTCTTCAATCCATTCGCACAACTCCGCCCGTTCCTCGGGCGGGAGTTGGTTCCAGAGGGCCATGAACTCTTCGAGGCGAGGGCTCACGATGATTCCTCCGGTTCGCGGTCGTGCCAGTAGTCGGAATCGCGGCTGCCGTGCTTGACGGTTGGAACCCAGATGTACTCCTCGTACTCGGTAAAGAAGATCACGAACGGGAACCGCTTCATAACGAGCTTGCGATACTCCCGTCCCTTGATCGTCTTGTGAATCGGGAACGACCGCGGCCGTCGCCCGATCCGCTCCAGGGCCTCCGCGACAGCGTCCACGAACTGTTCGCCCAGTTCGGGGTTGCGTTCGTCGTAGAATTTCTCCGACTCGGCAACTTCTTCTGTCGCCGAGTCGTGAAGGTCAACGCGCTTCATCGCCGGGCCGCCCGTTCAGCCCGGAGCCGCCGGATGAATTCGTCCGCGGGAACGCCCGGAGCCTTACCGCTCTCGTGGTCCGCCGTTCGTTCGGCAAGAACAGCGTCGAGGGCCGGGTCGTCTTCGGTCAGGGATTCGTAGACCGCGTCTGCGATCCGAAGCCGTTCCTTTTCGGGCAGTTCCAGTACCGCTTGCATCAGGGTCTTTGCGGCTTCGCTCATTTCTTCGGCTCCTCCCTCTTCGGCGTCGGTGCGGGCTGCCCGGCCTTCGCGGCCTTCTCCCGCTCCTCCTGCTCCAGCCGCAATTGTTCCAGTCGCGTCAGCCGCTTCGGGGCGGCGGGGGGCGGCGGGGGCGGGGCGGCCGGCTGCGCCGGAGCCGCGGGGGCGGCCGCCACCTTCGGCGGCAGTGGCACGTCGATCCGCAACTCGTTCCCGCCGACCGCATGATACAGCTTCTCGCCGTTCTTCATGACCTCCACCTGGATGTAGACACCGTGCTTGCCGGCCGGGCTGGTCTTGTCCGTCGTCACCTCGAACACGACCTCCTTCGCGTCCGGCTTCAGTTTCACCTCCGGGGCCGTCACCTTCGCGGGGAGGCCGATGATCCGGGCGACCGCCTCGCCGTCGAACGGCGTCGTCACCGTCACCTTGCACGGCAGCTGCGTCTTCGCCCCCTGCTCGACGGCCGCCCGGTCCTGCGCGAACGCCACGAACGGCGGGGCCACCTCCAGCGTGAACAGCTGGCTCGACACCCACACGTTGCCGGTGCTGACGGCCGTGACGGGGTCGTTCGGCTTGTGGCCGGCCGGGGTCGTCGCGCTGGTCGCGAACGCGGTGAAGCACGTCTTCCACTTCCGGGCCGCGGCGTTCGGGGCGGCGTTGCAGTACACCAGGCACTCGGTCGCGTTCTCCGCGATCGTCGTCTGCCCGGCGATGCCCGTGCCCGGCGGGGTGAACAGCGGGAACACCTGAATCGCCCCCTTGAAGTTCGGGGCACGCTTCGCGACGACCTTGATGTAGATGCTCCCGTTCTGCACGACCGGGGCCTTCGGCTCGACGACCTCGATGCTGAACGGGACCGCCTCCGTCACCGCGACCGCGACGCGGTCGGTGACGTGCCGGTGGAACGGGACGTTGTTCTGCCCGATGCTGTAGTTCACGTCGAGTTCCGTCTTCGACTTCGCCACGACCTTCGGGTCCGCGGGCTTCGCGATCAGGTCGGCGAGCAGCCCGCCGACCGGGGCGTCGGCCTTCGCCTCGAACACGACCGGCGTGTACGGCAGGCCGGGGTCCACCGGGTCGGCCGTCATCGTCACGCCCGGCGGCAGCTTGTCGAAACCGATCATGGCCGGCCCGCCCCAGTCGGCGCGGTTCGCCAGCGGCAGGAACGCGTACCGGTTCCCCTTCGGCACGCTGATCGTCTGCCGGTCCTGGTTCGAGACGTTGTTGCCGTCCACCTTCGGGATGTTGGTGCTGGTCTTCGCTTCCGGGATCGTGATCTCGACGCGGTAGGAGTAGTCGACGCCGCCCTTCCGCAGGTGGTCGTGGACCCAGACGAAGTAGTCGCCGTCCTGCGGGAGGGTGACGCGGAAGTAGCTGTCCGGGCCGAACTGCGAGTCGTCGTTGCCGGTGACGTACGCGGCGAGCGCCTGGCCGTTGGCGGCGCTCAGGTGCATGACGGGGTCGAGCGGCGACCCGATCCGGCGGGCGAAGCAGCTGATGTCGAACACCTGCCCCTTTTTCCCGGCGAACTTCAGGTAGTCGGTCTCGCCGGCCGAGGCGATGACGCCGTTGAACGCGCCGGGGGCCGTGCCGACGACGGCCGTGGCCGGCGTGTTCGCGTTCGCGGCCTCGTTGGCGTTCGGGATGTTCTCGACGCGGAACTTCAGGCCGGTCGCGTGAATCCCGTCCGGCGTCGTGGCGTGGACGCGGAACAGCCCGTCGGCCGTGGTCGGGAGCTTCACCTTCTGCTTGATCTCGCCGGCCGGGTCGCCGAGGAAACGGACCTCGAGTTCCTCGCCGGGCTTGCCGCCGGCGGGGACCACGGCCGTCGGCCGTGGGAACGTGCCGACGTGCAGCAGGTAGTTGCCCGCGCCGACGTAGGCGCTGTCGCGGACCATGACGATGTACTTGCCGTCCGCCGGGCAAACGATGGAACAGCCGCCGTCCTGGGCGTTCGTCGGCGAGTCGTCGCCGATGGCCAGCTCGAACCGCTTGTCGTTCAGGATCGCGACGTAAGGGTCGAAGAACCCGTGGCCCAGCCGCATCCCCTCGATCTCGACGGAGAGCCGTTGCCCCTTCTTGCCCTCGACGACGAAGTAGTCCACGTCCTCCGAGCCGATGCTGCCCTGGATCGTGGTGTTCAGCGCGACCGGTTGCGGCTTCTCGAACTCGCTGTTCGGCTCGACCTCACTCGCGAACGCGAGGGGCGTGACCCAGAACGTGCGGAATTCGCTAATGCCGGACGCGGTGCGGACGCGGAACCCGTGCTCGCCGAGCCGGCAGTCGGCCGCGATCTTGAGCGTGACGCGGAGCTGGTCCTTGTTCAGCACCTCGGTTTTGGTGACGGTGATGCCGGGGTAGTAGGTCATCACCTCCGGGGCGTCGTTGAGGTTCGCGCCGACGAACGCGACGACGGCGTCGGTGCCGCGCTGCCCGCCGAACGACACGATGGAGTTCAGGTGCGGGTCAACGGCGAACGCGGAGGCGGCGGAGTAGCAGAAGAGGGTGAGTAGGAAGCAAGTGCGTGCCAGCATGGAAGCTACTCGGGGGGAACTCTGGTCCCCTCTCCCCCGGCTTTGCGGGGGAGAGGGTTAGGGTGAGGGGGTCCACCTCCCTCACGTGGAGGAGCGTTTTCGTGGCGGGAAGCTCTCAACCCCCTCACCCCGGCCCTCTCCCCCGGCTTTGCGGGGGAGAGGGAGAAAGATCGGGAAACAGTTCCGCCGCGGTGCGATCCAGGCGACGCGCCGCGGCGGGTCGGGATTACGCCAGCAGGTCCTTGACCGTCTTGCCCTCGCGGACGATGTCGATCGGCCGGTCGCCCGGCGACATCAGCTTCTTGTCCGCGTCGATGCCCAGGCAGTGGTAGACGGTGTGCGCCAGGTCCTCGACGCCCAGGCCGTCCTCCTCCGGCTCGGTCGCCGTGGCGTCCGACTTGCCGTAGACGAACCCCTTCTTGATCCCGCCGCCGGCCAGCACCACGCTGAACACCTTCGGCCAGTGGTCCCGCCCAGCGTTGCCGTTGATCTTCGGCGTCCGCCCGAACTCGCTGGACACCATCACCAGCGTCTTGTCCAGCATCCCGCGGCTGCTCAGGTCCGTGATGAGGGCCGCGAACGCCTGGTCGAACGGCGGCAGCTGGCTGCGGGTGTTCGCCGTGATCTGGTTGTGGAAGTCCCAGCCGCCGTAGTGGACCGTCACGAACCGCACCCCGGCCTCGACCAGCCGCCGGGCCATGATGAGCCGCTGGCCGGCGGCGTTGCGGCCGTAGGCGTCGCGGAGCTTCGCGTCCTCGGCGTTGATGTCGAACGCGGTGCGGGCCTTCTCGCTGCTGATGAGGCCGTAGGCCCGCTGGTAGAAGGTGTCCATCGCGTCCAGGTTGTCCGACTTCTCCTTCTTGGCGAAGTGCGTGTTCACCGCGTCCAGCATCGTCCGGCGGCTGCCGAACCGCTCGGCCGTCACCCCGCCGGGCAGGGCGAGGTCCTGCACCTTGAACCCGCCGTCCGCCGGGTCGCTGCCCAGCGCGAACGGGCCGAAGGCGCTCGACAGGTAGCCGCTCTGGGCGAAGTTCGTGACGATGTTCGGCACGGCCACGTAGGGCGGCAGGTTGTTCTTCACGCCGAGTTCGTGGCTGATGACGCTGCCCATGCTCGGGAAGACGAGCGCCGGGCTGGGCCGGTAGCCGGTGAACATGTTGTGCGTGCCCCGCTCGTGGGCCG
>NZ_JCABYM010000148.1:0-12922 GCF_059499385.1 Limnoglobus sp.
CGTGAGTACTGGTCCCGTTGGACTTCCGAAGTCGAAGCCGGACTTCGGAAGTCGGGCCGCCGCTATTTCTTCGCCCGCTCGTCGCGGACGATACACAGGTCCGTCGAGAATCCCCAACCCGTCGTCGCGGCGCGAATCTCCACGTAGTCCCGCAACTTGTCGGGGTCACCCCTGAACCCGCCCGTCTCGTAGACGACGTACTTGAACTTCGCGTTCACCTTCGGCTTCTCGATCCCCGCACCCGCGTGGAAATGAAAAACCCGTTCCTCGGCCAGCTTCGTGCCGTTCACCGTTTGAACGCGGAGCAACGTGTGACCCAGATCCAGCTTCCTGTTCGTGTACGACTCGTCCGCCACCACGCCCTCGATCGTGACGATCGTGCCGAGCGGCTGGTCGAGACGGCCGATGACCGGGATCGTGTTCAAGTGCGCGGCGGAAATCGCTTTCACCTTCGGCTCCTTCTCGGCACGGGTCGGACCGATGGTCGAGAGGACCGTCACGGCGATGGCGGCCCCAAACAACAGGTAATGAACCCGCGACTTCATGACATCACCCTCGGCCCGGAGTAGCGCGTTCGCCCCCGCCGTTGCCAAGAATACCGCGACGACTCGTCGTTCACAATAAAACAGCCACCCACCCACGAGACCCCGCCCCATGACCGAATACGTTTGCCTCACGCTGCTCGGGCACGCCGGCGAGTCCACCGGCGCGTTCCAGTCGCGGCTGTACGCCTTCTGGACGCACGTCCTCCGCACCCGGCCGGCGGACTACGAGAAGGTCTACTCCGAGGCCGTCGAGTTCGAGGGCGAGGGCGACCGCCCGGCCCGCCGGTACATGGTGGAACCCGATGTCGCGGACGTGCTGGCGGCCGAACTCGACACCCAGGGCGTGGCGTACCACCCGGTAGACCGCGACGACCTGTACTCGAAGGCCGAGGCGTCGTCGTCGGAGTGGTTCCAGATCGAATAGTAGTAGGCACACTCGGTGTGCCGTCTCGTTCGTGCGCCCGGCGAGTTCGTCCGGGTCGCCGCGACCGACAGCAGACGGCACACGGCGTGTGCCTACTACTCTGAGGCCGACCCATGCTCCCGATGCTGGTGGCGTGCGTTCTCGTGTCGCCCCGTCTGGACGCCGACGGCGTGCCGCTGCCGCCGGAGGCGGCGCACCGCGTCGGGTCCGCCCGGTGGCGGCATCCCGGCTGGCAGGGGCCGCCGGTCGTCTCCGCGGACGGCCGGCACGTGTTCACGCACACCGACGACAACCGCGTCCTGGTGTGGGAGGCCGAGACCGGCCGCGTCCTGGACCGGATCGCCGTGCCGCCGTGGAAGGAGCAGGTCCAGGCGAAGCGGCCGCACCTCGGGAACCCGAATCTTACCCGGACGGTCGCCGTCCCGTTCGAGAGCAAGCAGCACCGGCGGATCGAACTTCTACCCGACGGCCGGCTGCGGGTCATCGACTTCGCCTACGGCAGTCTGTCGGTCCGCACGCTCGACCCGGCGACCCGCCGCGTCGGCGACGGGCTGACGATGGAAGTCCCGCTCGGCCAGACAGTGGAACTCACGCCCGACGGCCGGTTGGTGGCCGTTCACGTCATCGACGTGACGCGGAACGTCAGCATCGACCACGAGGCGCACGCGCTGAAGGTGTTCGACACGGCAACGAAGAAGCCGGCCTACGCCGTGCCGGTCGTGGACCGCGTTTACGCCTACGGGTTCAGCCCGGACGGGAAGCTGCTCGCCGTCTCGGACACGGCGTCGCTGCGGCTGCTCGACGCCGCGACCGGGAAGCTGGTGCGGACGCTGCACGCGGCCGCCGGGCGGCCGGTCCGCGGGCTGCTCTTCGCGCCGGATTCTCGGTCCGTCGCCGGTCGGGTGAAGGAATTAGTCGGGGACAAGCACGGCGTCACGATCTGGCGGACCGACGGCACGGCGATCCCGACCCGCATCTCGGCCTACTGGTACGCGCCACAGTCGCTGGCCTTCCGGCCCGGCGGCCGGCAGCTCGCGGTGAACACGGACGCCGCCACCTGGACGGTCGTGGACGCCGCGACCGGCCGGGCCGAATCGAACATCGCCGTGCCGCGGACGTTCCACCACGGCGGGGCCTACGCCCCGGACGGCCGGCGGTTCTACGCCGTCGGCGTCGGGTACGTCCGCGACGACCGGCCGTTCAGCGGGACGTTCCACGGCGGGTTCCTGCTGCCCATCGACGTGACGGCGACCCCGCCGGCCCCGGCGTTCGACCTGCGGCCGAACCGCCACCTGGGGGCGTTCGCGGCCGCCGGCGACTACGTCGCGATTCACGATTCGACGCTTACCCGCTGGCACGCGGCGACCGGCCGCGTCACCGAATCGCGGCTGCCGATCCACGTGACGCGGGAGCACCCCGAGTTCGCGTTCTCGCCGGCCGGCGACCGGTTCGCGCTCGCCGTCCCGCCGGACGCCGCGGGCACGCGGCTGGGGACCCTGGAAGTGGTGGAGCTGACGACCAACCGGCGGACCACGTTCGACGCCGGGAAGGCCGGGGCGCACAGCCCGGTCTTCTCCCCGGACGGCGCAACGCTGTTCGCCCACGGCGGGCGCGAGTTGGCCGGTTGGTCGCTCGCCACCGGCAAGCGGTTCGCCCGGCCGTGGCCGACGGTCCCGCTCGCGGCGGGTTCCATCGCCTCGCACTCCTTCGACGGGCGGTGGGCATGGGTGACGCCGATATCCCTACGTTCCGACAGCAAGCCATCGCCACCCGCCGACCCGTTCCGCGTGTACGACCCGAACGACCTGGCGAAGCCGGTCTGGGTGTTCCGGCCATCTGGTGGGGGGGACATCGCGCTGATGTCGGCCGACGGCCAGCGGGCGGTCGTGGCGGCCGACGGCGGGCGCGTCATCGAACTCTGGGACCGCGCCACGAACCGCCGGCGGTGGCGGACGCCCGTGACCGTCTACAGTTGGACCGCCTCCCCGGACGAGCGAACCTTGGCCGGCGTCCACGGCCCGGCGGTCGATCTGGTCGAAGTCGCGAGCGGCCGCGTCCGCCACCGGTTCGTCGGCCTCCGCGGCGACGCCCGCGACCCGAAGTTCTCGCCGGACGGTCGGCTGCTCGCGACGATCAGCCCGGACGCGCCGGTCCTCCTCTGGGACATCCGCGGCGAGTTGGCGAAGCCGCGGACGCCGCCGGACCTGTCGAGCGCGTGGGCCGACCTCGCGTCGGCGGACGCGGCCGTCGCGTTCCGGGCGATCCGCCGCCTCACGTGGTTCCCGGACCAGTCGCTGCCGCTGCTGACGGAGAAGCTGCCGCCGGCCGTCGGCGTCGCGGACGAGAAGTTGGCGAAGCTGATCGCCGCGCTCGACGCCCCGGCGTTCGCCGACCGGGACGCCGCGACGAAGGAGCTGAAGGCGCTCGCCGACCTCGCCGTGCCGCGGCTGGAGGCGGCGCTGAAGGCGACGGAGTCGGTCGAGGCGCGGTCGCGGATCGAGACGCTGCTCGAGGCCATCGCGAACCGGCCGCGGGACGGGGAGTACCTCCGCGTGGTCCGGGCCGTGGAGGCGGTCGAGTGGATGCGGACGCCGGCGGCGGCGGAGCTGCTCGCGGCGTGGGCCGGCGGGGCGGCCGGGGCGAAACTGACGACGGAGGCGACGGCGGCCCGCGACCGCGGAAATGTGAACAAATAGACATTATAGGTGTCGCGTGAACCCAGGTGGCGATTCCGCCACGGGGGCCACCCCGTGGCGGTGGCGGTGGTGGCGGTGTCGCCTGTCAACTTGGCAGGCCGCGACTTCCCCTCGCGTTCGCCCGGCGGGTGGTGTCTAATGAACCGCTCGCAGGAGGGCGGCCGATGCAGCGTTCGTTCGCGGTGGTGTGCGCCCTCTGGCTCGGCACCGCCGCCCCCGCCGCCGACCCGCCGCTGCCGAAGGGGACCATCGCCCGCCTCGGGTCGCCGCGGATGCGGTCGCAGTCCGGCTACTCCAACGGCCTCCAGTTCTCGCCCCGCGGCACGGCCGTCGTCCTCGCCGCCGGCAACGACGCCCTCTGGTGGTTCGACCCCGCCACCGGCGCGGCCCGCCACCGCCACGACTACCCGGTGAAGGAAATTCGCTGCGGCCGCCTCCACGACGACGGCACGCTGACGCTGTTCCACATGAAGGGCCAGGACGCGGCCGCGTTCTACTACGTCTCCCGGTTCGACCCGGCGAAGGGCAAAATCGTCTCCGAGGTCCGCGTCCCCATTTCCAGCGCGGACGAGGCGGCGTTCGACCCGCTCGCGCGGCGGGTGGCCGTCCGCCGGGAGAAGGCCGTCACCGTGTTCGACGCCGCGACCGGCGAGCCGCTCTGGACGGAGACCCTCGCCGCCGCCCCGGACCTCGGCCCGGCGTTCGTCGGCGACGGGTCGAAGGTCTTCGTCGTCGCGGACGGCGTGCTGCGGCTGTACGCCGCGGCCGACAAGAAGAAGGCCGTCGTACTCGACGACCCGGCCCCCGGCCGCGAACGCATGGAGGCGTACAACCACGTCGCCGGGTCGGCCGACGGCCGGCTCGTCGCCGCCACGTATCGGCAGCAGCGGGTGATCGTGTGGGACGCGGCCACCGGCAAGATTCGCCACTCGTTCGACAAGCAGAAGTCGGTCCTCGGCTTCACGTCGGACGGGTCGCGGCTGCTGACGGCGACGGACAACGACACGGCGGCCGTGTGGACGCTCGACACCGGGGCGAAGGACCGCGAGTTCCCGCTGCCCGCCGCGGACCGGGCGATCCTCTCGCCGGACGGCAAGCGGCTGGCCACGCAGCTGCACGACGCCGTACTCCTCCACGACGTTTCGCCGACCGGCGAGGCCAAGCTCGCGCCCGCGTCGGCGGACGTGCCGGGGCTGCCGGACCTGCTGCGGTTCGACGCCGACGGCTCCGTCGTCGGCCGCCTGCCGGACTGGGGCGGGTGGGTCGTGTGGACGGACCGCACGCCCCGCGGCGAGTTGCTCCGGCCGTTCGCGGCCGGGACCGTCCACGGCCTGTCGGCCGACCGCAAGCGGTTCCTGACGCTCGACGCCGGCACGTTCGTCGTCGGCGGGGCGAAGGGGCCGGGCGGGACGAAGTTCATCAGCGACGTGCCGGGCGGCGCGGCGGCGCACGTCGCGGCGCTGTCCGCGGACGGCACGGCGGCGGTTACGGCCCACAACGACGGGCTGACCCGGTTCGACGTGACGACCGGCCGGTCGCGGCTGATCCGCAGCCCGTTCCCGGACCGCGGGGGCGGCCTGGTGGCCGCGGTTTCCGCGGCCGGCCGCGTCGCCGCGACGGAAGGTTACGACGCCGTGACCGACGCCCGGTACGTGGAGGTTTACTCACTCGCGAAGGACGCCGCGGTCCGGAGCGTCCGCACCCCCGGCCCGGCCGAGCGGCTGGAACTGACGCCGGACGGCTCCCGGCTGGCCGTCGCGTTCACGACCTCCGACACGGAGAGCAACGTCAAGAAGAACCTGCTCGTCCTGGAAGCCGAGACCGGGACGGCGTTGTTGAAGCTCGGCCCGGCGGCGAAGGACGAGGGGTCGCCGTTCGCCCTCTCGACCGACGGCCGCACCGCCGTCTGGCAGGACCGCAACGAGTTGCACGTCTACGAGTTGTTGACCGGGCAGGTGCGGGCGAAGCTGCCGATGTCGCGGCCGGTCCACGCGCTGGCGCTGGCCGGCGACGGCCGGACGCTGGCGGCGGCGGCGGCCGGGTGGCCGGTCATCATGTGGGACATCGCCGGCGGCGCGACGTTCGCGCCGCTGACGGCCGAGGAGTGGCCGGCCGCGTGGGAGCAGTTCGCGAAGCCGGACGGGGTGAAGGCGTACCAGTTCGCCCGGCGGATGCACGCGACGCCGGCGGAGGCGGTGGCGTTCCTGAAGGCGAAGTTGACGCCGGCCGCGCCGCCGGACCCGGCCGTGCTGGCGAAGTGGATCGGCAAGCTGGACGCCCCGGCGTTCGCCGACCGGCAGCGGGCGGTGAAGGAACTGCGGTCGCTCGGCGAGTTGGCCGTGCCGGAACTGCGGCGGGTGCTGGAAACGACCGAGTCGGCCGAGGTCCGCGAGCGGATCGAGAAGCTGCTGTCGGCGGACGCGAAGCCGACGCCGGACGCGGTGCGGTCGGCGCGGGCGGTCGAGGTGCTGGAGTGGATCGGCACGCCGGCCGCGAAGGCGGCGCTGAAAGCGGCCGCCGCCGGCGCGGAGGGTTCGCGGCAAACGCGGGAGGCGGCCGCGGCGTTGGCTAGGATGAAGTGAAGGCAGAGGTCAGAAGTCAGAGCTCAGAGGTTAGAGATCAGAGGTCAGAACAGAAGCGCGGTTAGCGTGCGAGCCATCGGCTCGCACGCGTTCCTTTCGGGGGCGGCATGGTCCGGTTCGGCGCGGGCATACTCGCGGTCCTGCTGACGGCGCTGGTCGCGGCCGCGCAGCCGGCGCTGGTCCGCGAACTAGGCTCGAACCGGTTCCGCTACCCCGGCGCGATCACGCGGCTCGTCACGTCACCGAACGGGAAGTATGTCGCCGCCATCGGTTCCGCCGAAATTTGGGTCTACGACTTCGCCACCGGCCGCCCGATCTGGCGGTCGGTCGGCCGCGATACCTGCGAGAGATCACTCAATACGGCGTTCACCGCAGACGGCCGACTACTCACGTTCGACTTAGACCCCGACAGTGACGACGGCGTTGTCCTCCGGCACTACGACCTGCACTCGCGGCTGCCAGTCCTTTCCCTCAAACTCTCGCCTAACCCGGATTCAATTGTCAGAACGGCCTTTAGCCCAGATGGGACGCTGTTGGCCGTTTTGGGTCCGAAACAGGTGACACTCTACGACCCGACCACCGGCCGGGAGTTGAACCGCATTGCGGATCGGGAGGAGGACCGAGACGGATTATCCGCCGCTCACTTCGCGTCGGACGGCCGGACGCTGGCCGTGCAACGAGCCGGGAATACGATCCGTTTCTTCGACCGCACGACCGGCCGCGACCTTGCTTCCTTGAAGACGGAGGAGTCGCGTAGCGTCTCGTTCTCGCCGGACGGCGGCCGCCTCACGGTCGTGCAGGAGGACAACGCGGTCGTCACCCTCGATGTCCGCACCGGCACGCGGAAGACCTGGACGCCGAAGCAGCCTTACGACCGCGTCCTCGGGCTGCCGAACGACCAGCTCCTCGGCGTCGAGCTGTCGCGGATGCGGTTCGACATCTTGGACGCGGCGACCGGGAAGGTGCGGCGGTCGTTCCGCGGCCCGCCGGACCTGGGCGAGGTCAGCCTGACGCCAGACGGCAAGACGGTGCTGGTCCCCGGCAACGACGGCGGCATCACGCTGCTGGACGTGGCCACCGGCCGCCGGCTGCCGCAGTCCGCCGACACCGGCGAGTTCGCGACCCTCCGCTTCCACGGCCCCGACCGGCTGAGCGGGATGAACGGGCACGGCTGGACGCAGTGGAACCTGACGACCGGCACGCAACGGAAGCTGCCGGAGCGGGCGAGCAACTATTGGAGTGAGCTGTCCCCCGACGGCACGCGGCTGGCGTCGGTGATCGGCGAGCGTGAGGTGCGGATCACCGACGCGACGAGCGGGAAGGTCTTTCGACGACTGAAACTGCCGCCCAATGTGGATGTGGTGTCGCTCTGGTTTAAAGACCATGGACGACAAATAGGGATCGAGGCGTCTCAGGCGGTGTTGATCTGGGATTTGGCAACGAATCGGGTGCGGCGGGTCGCAACACCAACGAATCCGAATGCTACAGCGCCGGTACTGACATCGAGCGGCCGATGGTTCGGAGCGTGGAACTTGCCGCTGACCGACGCATCCGAATCTGCCGCACTTCGCATCTTCGATCTTGATGGCAGACAAGCCCCGCGCGATCTGAATCCGACGGGCGAGAACGGCGGGGGTGGCGTTCGCTTCACCACCGACGGCATTCAGCTCCTTCGCTGGTCTCCGAACAACCAAATGGAACTTGACGCGAATCCTTCTACCTCCACGATTGTTGAAATTCTCGACTCCGCGACCGTCCGGTGTCGGCGGCGCTGGGTCGGCGGGTTCGATGCTTTGCTAGACATCTCGCCGGACAACCGTGTCGTCCTAACCGCTAGCCTGGGGGACGGCGCGTTGCAACCCAACCGCCTCCGTGCCGTCGAGGTCGCCACCGGCCGCGTGCGGTGGGAACTGCCGGCGACCCACGGGTGGAACACCGACAGCGTCGGGTTCGCCCCGGACCTGCGGCGGGTGGCGGTCGGCACGTCGGACGGCGTCGTCCGCGTCTGGAACGCCGACGGCGACGCCGCCCCGCCCGTGCCGGACGTAACCGCGTGGGACGCGCTCCTCGACGCGGACGCGGCGAAGGCGTTCGCCGCCGTCCGTGCGCTGTCGGCCCACCCGCACGTCGGCCTGCCGCTGCTGGCGGCGAAGCTTCCGCCGGAATCGCCGCTGGACGCCGCGGCCGTGGCCGGATGGGTCCGCGACCTGGACGCGCCGGCGTTCCGCGTGCGGCAGGTCGCGACGAAGAACCTCGCCGCGGTCGCCGCCCGCGCCCGGCCGGCGCTGGAGGCGGCGCTGGCCGCGACGCCGTCGCCGGAGGCCCGCGAGCGGCTGATGGACCTGCTGGAGTCGCTGACCCGCCCCCGCCCGGCCGACGTGCGGACGATCCGGGCCGTCGAGGTAGTGGAGCGCATCCTCATGGATCGCGCCACGTCGAGCGAGACGCGGCGGACGGCCGTGGCGTTGTTACAGACGTGGGCGGCCGGGGCCGACGGCGCGACGCTGACGACGGAAGCGAAGGAGACGCTGAACCGGGTGAAGAAGTGAGGCCCGACTTCCGAAGTCCGGCTTCGACTTCGGAAGTCGATCCGGCGCGGGAGCATGGACGGCCGTGCGCCGGCGAGCGGGGGCGTCAGCCCCCTAATTCTCGTGGGACGTTCCTCTGAATCAGGGGCTGACGCCCCCCCGCTCGCCGTGAGCCTCCGGGTGTAAGCGAATGATTCCGGCCGACCCGGTGTTCCGGACCGGAATCATTAACATCAACGCCTGTAACTACTTCCGACGCGGCGGCGGATGATTCCGGTTTTTTGCAATGATTCCGGCGGAGGGTGGCAGCATTGGCCGGAATCATCATTCCGCGCCAACCGGCTACACGATCCCCGCCAACTCCGCCGGCGTTCGCACCACGTACTTCGGCCCCGTCGCCGTCAGCAGCGCCTCCGCGTGGAAGCCCCACGTCACGGCCGCGGCCGCCACCTTCGCCCGGTGCGCCGCCTGCACGTCGCGGCTCTCGTCGCCGACGTACAGCAACTCGGCCCGGCCGATCCGCTCCGCCTTCATGATCCGCCGCAGTGCCTTCGCCTTGCCGAACAGCCGCGGGTAGCCGACCACGAACGCGAAGTGCCGCTCGACGCCGTTCGCCCGCAGGCAGGCGCGGATCGCGTCCTCGCGGTTGGACGACAGGATGCCGAGCCGACACCCGCGGCCGGCCAACTCCGCCAGCACCTCCGGCACGCCGGCGAACAGCTTCAGCGTCGCCGCGTCGAGGGCCGCCTCTGCCTGGAACGCCCGGACCAACCGCGGCAACACCCAGAACCGCACGCCCATGCGGCGGAACAGCTCCTTCGTCGGCAGCGTCCGGGCCGTCTCCAGGTCGAGGTCGAGGTTCAGCTTGAACCGCGGCGCGATGCGCTTAAACACGGCGATGGAGTGCGCGAGCGAATCGACGAGCGTGCCGTCGAAGTCGAAGACGACGTGCGGGTACGGCATGGGTTCCTCCCGGCGGGTGCGTGACGCTCGCGGATTCTTTGCTACGCTATCAGAACCTTCCCCCGGAGTCCGTTCGCATGCTCCGCCTCTTCCCGCTGTTGGTCCTCGTCATGAGTGTGTCACCCGCCGCCGCGGCCGACAAGGGCACGTTCGTGGACAAGACGTTCAAGAACGCCGACGGCACGGAGTCGCCCTACGTCGTGTTCGTGCCGGCCAAGCACGACCCGGCGAAGCCGTCGCCGGTGCTTCTGTTCCTGCACGGGGCCGGCGAGACGAAGGGCGGCAAGATGATGCCGGTCGAGCAGGGCCTCGCCCCCCACATCAAGCGGCTGGAAGAGAAGAAGCAACCGTTCCCGTTCGTCACGATCATCCCGCAGGCCGAGGCGGTGAAGACGCAGATCCCCGGTCGGTGGCACCCGGAGAACCCGGACGGCAAGCGGGCGCTGGCGATGCTCGACGCCGTGGTGAAGGAGTACAACGGCGACCCGAACCGGCTGTACCTTTCCGGGTTGAGCATGGGCGGGTTCGGGACGTGGGCCATCGCCGCGGCGCACCCGGAGAAGTTCGCGGCCATCGCCCCGATCTGCGGCGGCGGCAAGGTCGAGTGGGCCGAGAAGCTGAAGGACCTGCCGATCTGGTGCTTCCACGGCGTCGAGGACAAGGCCGTGAAGGTCGAGCTGTCCCGCGAGATGATCGACGCGATCAAGAAGGCCGGCGGCAACCCGCGGTACTCGGAGATGCCCTATGTCGGCCACAACTCGTGGGACGCGGCCTATTCCCACGACGAGCTTTACTCGTGGCTCTTGAGCCACAAGAAGAAGTAGAATGAACTGACGCCCCCCATGCAAACCTTCCGCGACGTGGACCCGGCCGAGTTGCGAACCCCGTCGTCGCGACCGGTAGCTGATCCGGGCAAACTGGCCCGGCAAATATCACGGTACGGGCGATCGGTGGCCGGAATGCCGCCCCTAATTGTGTACGAGAGTACCGATGGCCACTTGGTCATTTACGACGGCGTGACCCGCGCCACACGGGTGGCTAAGCTGTTGCCGGGCCAATTCGTGCGAGTCGTGATCGTCGGTCGCTACCCTGGTGCGGCCGCCGGCCGGCCGACGATCAAGGAGACGCTGCCATGAAAACACCGGTTCAACAAGATTTGATCGCCGCACTCTCAGACGTTCTCGACCTCAACCCGGACATCCGGCTCGGCCAATTGATTGCTTTCATGGGCGACCTCGGCCAGCTCGAGTTTGAATACCACTTGGGCGACCTCGAAGACGAGCAACTGCTCACGGTCCTCGAACGCCACCGGGCCAACTTGCTCGCCACAGGCCGTATGCTCCCGCAACTACCGGAATCGACCTCAGTACCTCTTCTCACGGAGACCCCATGACCACCCCGAAGAAACCGAACCGCCGCGGGTTCCTGCAGACGGCCGCCGTCGCCGGGACCGCGATGTCGCTGACCGCCAAGTCCTACGCCCAGGTCCCCGGCGCGAACGGGGCCGCCCGCATCGCGTTCGTCGGCGTCGGCGGCCGCTGCCAACAGCACATCGACGTCATGCTCCGCCGCAAGGAACTGGCCAAGGACGTCAACCTCGTCGCCGCGTGCGACGTGTGGGACGGCGACCAGTCCAAGGGCAAGGGCAAGGGCCAGGGCCTCCAGCCGTCCGCCAAGCGGATGGGCGTCACCGAGGCGTCCCACATCGTCAAGGACTACCGCAAGCTGCTCGAACTGAAGGACGTGGACATCGTCTTCATCGGCACGCCGGACCACTGGCACGCGAAGCAAACCATCGACGCGATGGAGGCCGGCAAGCACGTCTACTGCGAGAAGCCGATGACCCGCACCATCGCCCAGGCGCAGGCGGTGGTCGATGCGTGGAAGAAGACCGGCAAGGTCATGTCCGTCGGCGTGCAGAGCATGGCCGACCCGACGTGGCAGAAGGCGAACGACCTGGTGAAGGCCGGGAAGATCGGCCACGTCATGCAGGCGCAGACGCGGTACTACCGGAACTCGCTCGTCGGCCAGTGGCGGTACTACAACCTGACGAAGACGATGACGCCGACGACGGTGGACTGGGACCTGTTCCTCGGCCACCAGTTCGAGGTCGCCGGCGAGAAGCTCGGGCCGACGCCGGAGCAGATGCCGTTCGACCGGGCCGTGTACGCCCAGTGGCGGTGCTACTGGCCGTTCGGCGGCGGCATGTTCACCGACCTGTTCGTCCACCAGGTCACGCACCTGATCGCCGCGATGGGCGTCCGCTACCCGCGGCGGGTCGTCGGCGGCGGCGGGCTGTACCTCGAGTACGACACCCGCGACGTGCCGGACGTCAGCATGGTCTGCGCCGACTACGACGAGGGCTGCCAGATGTTCGTGACGGCCACCATGTGCAACGACTACCCGATCGACGAGTGCATCCGCGGGAAGACGGGGACGATCAAGTTCGTCCCGCTCATCGGCGACATCATGAAGGGGTTCGAGGTGATCCCGCAGGACGCGTCCGGCCGCGCCCGCGGCCCCGGCGACGCGCAGACCGCGAAGGGCGAGATGGTCGAGGGCGGGTTCGAGGGCGTCGGCGGGTACGAGCCGACGAAGGACGGGGCGTCGGCGAACGCCGCGCTGACCTACGCCCTGTGGGACAACTTCCTGAAGTGCGTGGCGGCCGGCAACCAGGGGACGCTGAGCACGCCGGAACTCGGGGCGGCGGCGTTCAGCACGGTCGCGATGGGCGTGCAGAGCTACCGGACGGACAAGGTGCTGTACTGGGACAAGGAGGCCCGCAAGGTGGGCGAAGGCGACGGCTCTTGGGCCGCGAACTGGGAGAAGCGGAGCGAGCAGCGGGGCAAGCCGAACCAGATTCAGGGCTGGTCCGGCGGCGACGCCGGCAGCAGCATCACGTCGCCGGAAGACTTCAAGCAGCTCGCCGGCCCGTGGGTCAACGGCAAGGATCCGGCCGGCGAGTAATTCGAGCGCGGAGCTCGGCACGCGGGGCGCGGGGGTGAAACTCGCGGCCCGCGTTTTTCATTTCACCCGGACCTTGCGCATCTTACCCAGTCGGAGTCGTGCCGGGCCGCCCCCCCCCGCGCGCCGCCGCCCGGCCGCCCCCCGAAGGATTAGGCGGCCCCGAGTATAGGGAGAAAACCGCCGCGCGGGTGACCCCGCCGGGGTGGGGTAATGTGGA
>NZ_JCABYM010000149.1:0-12070 GCF_059499385.1 Limnoglobus sp.
GCACTCCCCCCGGCGGTTGCACCCGCCCACCCCCCTCCCCGGCCCTCCCCCTCAAGGGAGGAGGGAGAAAGGCGGCCGAGCAGCTTCGCCGCCAGGTCGCGGCGGTAGCGGCCGGTCCTCGCCGCCCGCCACACGAGCCACGGCGAGAGCAACACCAGCGCGAACAAGTAGACGGCGTTCAACAGTACGTGCATGGGGCGGCAGTGTACGGCGGATTCAAACATGAGGACAAGGCCGGAACAATTCAGAATGCGAAATGGAAACCCGCTATGCTGACCCCCACCCCTCCCGGAGTTCCGCCATGCGCTGCCTCCTGCTTCTGCTGCTCGCGACGCCCGTTCACGCCGCCGACCTCGTGCCCGCCGGGGCGAAGGTCGAGAAGCTCGCCGGCGACTTCGCGTTCACCGAAGGCCCGGCCGTGGACGCCCACGGCAACGTCTACTTCACCGACCAGCCGAACGACCGCATCATGCTCTGGTCCGTGGACGGAAAGCTCTCCGAGTTCATGAAGCCGTGCGGCCGCAGCAACGGGCTGTGCTTCGACAAGGCCGGCAAGCTGTGGGCCTGCGCCGACGAGAAGAACGAGATGTGGGTCATCGACGTGAAGACGAAAGAAAAAACGGTCGTGGTGAAGGACCACGACGGCAAGCTGCTCAACGGCCCGAACGACGTGTGGGTCACGCCGGCCGGCGGGGCGTACTTCACCGACCCGTTCTACAAGCGGCCGTACTGGAAGCGCGGCCCGACGGAGCAGTCCACGCAGGGCGTCTACTTCCTACCGCCGAAGGGGAAGCTCGTCCGCGTCGCGGACGACTTCAAGCAGCCGAACGGGATCGTCGGCACGCCGGACGGCAAGGCGCTGTACGTCGCCGACATCGGGGCGAAGAAGACGTACTCGTATTCGATCGCGGACGACGGCACGCTCAAGGACAAGAAGCTGTTCTGCGAGGAGGGCAGCGACGGCATGACGCTCGACGACCAGGGGAACCTGTACCTGACCGGCCGCGGCGTGCTGGTGTTCGACAAGGCCGGGAAGAAGGTGACGACGATCCCCGTGCCGGAGGGGTGGACGGCGAACGTCTGCTTCGGCGGGAAGGACATGAGCACGCTGTTCGTCACCGCGAGCAAGGGGCTGTACGGGATCAAGCTGAACGCGAAGGGCGCGGCGAGTCAGTGAGATCGCCTGGGACCGCGGGCGTCCCGCCCGCCCACCTTCCCAGCCACAGGAACCCGTCTTTCGCGACTGGGGCCGTGGCGGGCGGGACGCCCGCGGTCCCAGGGAAGTCAGCCCCCCTTCAACGAAATCCGCCGCCGGCGCGTTATCATCAGGTGACCGCCGGCGGAGGACCCACCCGTGCGCACCCGTGCCGCGTACACGCTCGTCGAGCTGCTCGTCGTCATCGCCATCATCGGCATCCTGATCGGCCTGTTGCTCCCGGCCGTGCAGAAGGTGCGGGCCGCGGCCAACCGGCTCGCGGACCAGAACAACCTCAAGCAGCTCGGCCTCGCCGTCAACAACTACGAGTCGGCGAACGGCTGCCTGCCGCCGCTCATGACGATGGAGAACGGCGGGCTGCGGTGGTGGTTCGCGTTCGAGAAGCCGGCCGGCACGTTCGACACGCCCGGCGGCCACCTGATGCCGTACCTGGAGAACAACCGGGCCGCCCTCCAGACGCCGGCGAAGGCCCCCGGCAAGGTCCACCTCACCTACGACGGGCTGACCGGCGGGTACGGGTACAACTACTTCGCCCTCGCCCCCTACGAGCCGACGGCCGGGTTCACGCTCACCGGCAACTGGCGGAAAATCTCGCTGCCGCAGGTGCGGTCCACGAGCCAGACGGTCCTCTTCCTGAACGCGGTGCTGGCGAGCGACACGGACCCGATCCTGTTCGAGGTCCCGTTCTGCTACCCGCCGTCGGCGAAGCGGCCGAGCGTCCACCTCCGGCTGAGCGGCCGGCTGGCGAACGTCGCGTTCGTGGACGGGCACGTCGAGGCCATCACCCGGGGCACGCGGAACCCGCCGCTGGCGTCCGACTCGGCGGCGCTCGTCGCCGTCCGGGACCGGGAGAACGTGTTCGACTTCGGCACGACGGACGAACTGTGGGACCGGGAGTGAAGATGAAGGGGTGAACGGGTGAGGAGGTGAAGGGGTGAAAGAAACGACGGCGACCGGCGGCGGCCCTCCGCCCTCGGTTTTCCGGCCTGAAAGGCCACGACATGTTAGCCCAGGGCAACGCCCTGGGTGACGGCCCCTCCCCACGCGATCAGCCCTGAAAGGGCGGAACACTCTTTCGCCCTTTCAGGGCTTGGGCGGAGGGCGGAAGTTTACCCAGGGCGTTGCCCTGGGCTAACATGTTTCGCCCCTTCAGGGCAAAGACACGCGGCCTTCGGGCCATTCGCGTCGGGCTTCGGCCCCACACCCGGCGGGCCGGCCCGTCGGCCCGCCGGTCGCACGTCCTGTAAACTCCCCGCCCCGCGGCGGTATTTCCTCCCATCGGTCGGCTCGCACGACTAAGATTTCCCCCGGATACACGTCGGTCTCGCCCACAGAGGTCTTTGCAATGCCGCGCGGTTCCCTCTCGGTCCTCGGTCTGTTCCTCCTCGCCGCCCCCGCCCCCGCCGACGACTGGCCGCAGTGGATGGGGCCGAACCGCGACGGCGTCTGGAAGGAGACCGGCATCCTTGCCAAGTTCCCGGCCGACGGGCCGAAGAAGCTCTGGAGCATGCCCGTCAGCGGCGGGTACGCCGGGCCGGCCGTCGCCGACGGCAAGGTGTTCGTCGCCGACCGGGTCCTCAAGCCCGGCCAGAAGGACCCGGACGACCCGTTCAACAAGGAGGCGAAGGTCGAGAGCAAGGAGCGGGTCATTTGTTTCGACAGCGCGACCGGCCGGGAGCTGTGGAAGCACGAGTACGACTGCACGTACCAGGTCAGCTACCCGGCCGGGCCGCGGTGTACGCCGACCGTCCACGACGGGCACGTCTACGCCCTCGGTACGATGGGCGACCTGTACTGCCTGACCGCGGACAAGGGCAAGGAAGTCTGGCGGAAGAACTTCGTGAAGGACCTCGGGGCGGTCGTGCCGATGTGGGGCTTCTGCGGCCACCCGCTGATTTACAAGGATTTCGTCATCACCGTCGTCGGCGGCGAGGGGCAGGTCGCGGTCGCGTTCGACAAGAAGACGGGCAACGTGAAGTGGAAGGCGCTCAGCGCGTCCGAACCCGGCTACTGCCCGCCGACGCTCATCAAGCACGGCAAGACGGAGCAACTGCTGATCTGGGACGCGGACCACCTGAGCGGCCTGAACCCGGCCACCGGCGCGAAGTACTGGAGCGTGAAGCTGAAGCCGGACTACGGCATGTCGATCATGGCCCCGCAACTGGGCGAGGGCGGCCACCTGTTCGCGGCCGGGATGGGCAACAAGTCCGTGGTGCTGAAGCTGGACGACGCGAAGCCGGCGGTGAAGGAAGTCTGGCACGGCGGGAAGGAGACGAGCCTGTCGCCGGTGAACATGACGCCCTTGATCGACGACGGCGTGATCTACGGCGTGGACCGCCCCGGCAACCTGCGGGCCGTGGACCTGAAGTCCGGCAAGCGGCTCTGGAGCACGTTCACCCCGGTGTTCAACGCGGAGAAGCCGGCCAACTTCACCCAGGGCGGGTCCGGCACGGCGTTCCTGACGAAGAACGACGACCGGTACTTCGTGTTCAACGAACTCGGCACGCTCCAGATCGCGAAGCTGACGCCGAAGGGCTACGAGGAAGAGAGCCGGGCGCAGCTCCTGGAGCCGACCGGCGCGGCGTTCGGCCGCAAGGTGCTGTGGAGCCACCCGGCCTACGCGAACAAGTGCGTCTACGTTCGCAACGACAAGGAACTCGCCTGCTTCTCGCTGGCGAAGTAGCGATCCGCCCGTGAGGATGTCCCTCACGGGTGCAACGGCGAGCGTCACGGCGTGAGCGTGACGTGTCTCGAACGGCAACGACCGGCTTCGTAGAACCCTGAGCGGAAGCGACGGGGTGGAGGCGCTTCACCCCGTCGCTTCCGCTCAGGGTTCCACAAGACGTGACCGCCAGTCCCCGCGCGGGACGAGACACGTCACGCTCACGCCGTGACGCTCGCCGTTGCCGGGGATTGAACGTCATCTCTTGAAAGGACGCGCGATGAAGATCAAGGCTTACGCCGCGACAGCCGCGAAGGGCAAGCTCGCCCCGTTCGAGTACGACCCCGGCCCGCTCGGCCCGGAGCACGTCGAGATCGCCGTCTCGCACTGCGGCATCTGCCACTCCGACCTGTCCATGCTCGACAACGACTGGGGCGGCACGACGTACCCGTTCGTCCCCGGCCACGAGGTCGTCGGCACGGTCGCGGCGGCCGGCCCGAACGTGACGACGGTGAAGGTCGGCGACCGCGTCGGCCTCGGGTGGTTCAGCGGCAGTTGCATGCACTGCAAGCAGTGCATGAACGGCGACCACAACCTGTGCGGCACGGCCGAGCAAACCATCTGGGGCCGGCACGGCGGGTTCGCCGACCGGGTGCGGTGCAAGCAAGAGTGGGCGATCCCGCTGCCGGCGGGTCTGGACCCGGCGTCGGCCGGCCCGCTCTTCTGCGGCGGCATCACCGTGTTCAACCCGATCGTGCAGTTCGACGTGCGGCCGACGCACCGGGTCGGCGTCGTCGGCATCGGCGGCCTCGGCCACCTGGCGCTGCAGTTCCTCAACAAGTGGGGCTGCGAGGTGACGGCATTCTCGTCGTCCGCGGGGAAGGCCGACGAGCTGAAGAAGCTCGGCGCGCACCAGATCGTGAACAGCCGGGACGACGCGGCGATGGCGAAGCTGACGGGCTACTTCGACTTCATCCTGGTGTCGCTGAACGTGACATTGAACTGGCCGTCGTACATTAACGCGCTCGCCCCGAAGGGCCGGCTGCACCTGGTCGGGGCGGTGGAAGAGCCGATCCCGGTGGCGGCGTTCCCGATGCTGCTCGGCCAGAAGGCGCTGTCCGGCTCCCCGCTCGGCAGCCCGGCGACGACGGCGACGATGCTGGAGTTCTGCACCCGGCACAAGATCGCCCCGGTGACGGAGTACTTCCCGATGGCGAAGGTGAACGACGCCCTCGACCACCTGCGGGCCGGCAAGGCCCGCTACCGCATCGTGCTGACCAACGACTAGTTTGTAGGGCGGGTCAAGGCTTTGCGCCGACCCGCCGACGCACCCGATCCCTCGGCGGGTCGGCGCAAAGCCTTGACCCGCCCTACATGTGACTCAAAAGGTTCCCCCATGAAGACGGCACTGGCCCTGTTCGCGCTCCTGACAGCCCCGGCGTTCGCGGCCGACGAGCACCCCATCGTGAAGGACATGCGGGCGAAGCTGAAGGACCCGGCGAAGCCGTTCACCATGTGGGTGTCCTTCAAGGTGAAGCCCGGCCGGGAGGCGGCGTTCGAGAAGGCGGCAACCGCCTGCATGACCGAGACGGTGAAGGAGAAGGGGTGCGTGGCGTACCAGTTGAACCACGACGCCGACCACGCCGACACCTACGTGCTGTACGAACGGTGGAAGAACCTCGACGCGCTGGCGGCGCACCTGAAGGAGAAGCACACGGAGGCGCTGCTGAAAACGATCCCCGACCTGATCGACGGCGGCCCGCAGATCAAGGTGTACGTGGCGAAGGAGTGACGGACCCCATGATGATCGGGACCAGCCCCGCGCTGAACGCCGTCCGCCGGGCCGTGGCCCAGGTCGCGCCGACCGACGCCACGGTGCTGGTCCTCGGCGAGACCGGCACGGGGAAGGAACTCGTCACCCGCGCCGTTCACGAGCAGAGTCAACGGCGTCCGCGGGCGTTCGTGCCGGTCAGTTGCGTCGCGCTGGCCCCCGGCCTCATCACGAGCGAGTTGTTCGGCCACGAGGCCGGGGCGTTCACCGGGGCCGGCAAGCGGCGGGCCGGCCGGTTCGAGCAAGCCCACGGCGGCACGCTGTTCCTCGACGAGGTCGGCGAGATGCCGCCGGAGGCGCAGGCCCTGTTACTCCGCGTGCTGCAAGAGCGGGTGATCGAGCGGGTCGGCGGGGACGCCGTGCCGGTGGACGTGCGGATCGTCGCCGCCACGAACCGCGACCTGGCGAACGAAGTTAAAATCGGGCACTTCCGGGCCGACCTGTTCTACCGGCTGAACGTCTTCCCCGTCACGCTCCCGCCGCTCCGCGACCGCCGCGAGGACATCCCCGCGCTGGTCGAACACTTCATGCGCCAATCCGCGGCGCGGCACGGGAGAACCGTGTCGAAGGTTCGATCCAGCACCCTTCGCGCGCTGGCCGCCCACGACTGGCCGGGGAACGTCCGCGAGTTGCAGAACGTCGTCGAGCGCGGCGTGATCGTCAGCGAGGGCGACGACCTAGCGTTCGACCCGGCGTGGCTGGTCGGCGCGTCGGCCGCGGAGACGGCGCGGACGTGGGCGGCGCAGGAGCGGCAGCGCATCCTCGACGCGCTGCGGGCGGCCGACGGCCGGGTGTACGGCCCCGGCGGGGCGGCCCACCGGCTCGGCCTCAACCCGACGACGCTCTACGGCAAGATGAAGAAGCACGGCGTCCGCAAGGCCGGCGCGGACTGGGCCTGACCGCTCATCGTCACCCGTCCAGATTTCGTCACGTCACGCGGCGATCACCCCTTGTTTTTCAGCCATTCTCTCGTGGCACGCCGGATGCGATGGGTCGCGACGTGACCGACCCTCTTTCCCAAAGGTGTGCCAATGGCGTTCGTCGTGACCGAGCCGTGCGTGGGGTGCAAGTACACGGACTGCGTGGTCGTCTGCCCGATGGAGTGCTTCTACGGGGACGAGAAGCAGCTCTACATCGACGCGGACGACTGCATCGACTGCGGGGCGTGCCAGCCGGAGTGCCCGGTCGAGGCGCTGTACCTGGACCGCGACGTGCCCCCGCCGTGGCAGCAGTACGTGCAGTTGAACATCGACCGCGTGGCCGTGCTGAAGCCGCTCGGGGCGCGGGTGACGGAGAGGCAGGAGCGGGCGTGAGGGCTACGGCGCTTCGGAGATAACCGTCAGCCACGGAATGCCGGCGAAGTCGGAGGGGTTGTGGGTGACGAGTTCGAGCCGATAAGCCGACGCGGTCGCGGCAATCCAACCGTCCGCGACCCCGATCGGCTGCGCCTTGCGGACGGCGCGTATTTCGGCCCAGCACTCGCAGACGGAATCGTCCGATTCCAAGATGTGCATCTCGGAGAGCAACTCCTCCAGAGCCTGTCGTTTCGCAGCGCCCCATTTGGCCAGGAACGCACCCTCGTACAGTTCGGCGACCGTCTGGAACGACACCGCCGGCGTGTACCCGGTCAAGTGGGGCAGGTAGCGGAGGGCGAGGGTGTGCTTCTTCAGCATGTACGACACGATGTTCGTGTCGAGGAGGCGTTCGGCCACGGGTCATTCCTTTTGTTTGCGCCGTTCGTGGATGCCGCGCAGGAATTCATCCAACTCTTCGTCGCTATCCCACAAATTCTTCCCGGCCCCGAGTAGTGCTTCTGCCGTCGCGTACTTCTTCGGTCCCTGCCGGGCCAAGATAGCTTCGACTTCTTCCGGGGTGTGTCGCCGGGCGCGGGGTAGGCTCTCCGCGTTTCCCGGTTCAAATTGTTCATTTTCAGGCGTCATGTCTCGTTCCTCCTCTCCCGCCCATCATACCGCCCCCGCGACCGGCCGCAACCGACTTTGCCCCGCCGTTGACCGACCGGATACGCTTCTGCTATGCCACACGAAAGCCCCGCCCTCTGGGACGACCCCGCGATGACCGCGGCCCCGCCGACGCTGTTCGTGGACGTGGTCTTCGACCGCCCGCTCGACCACGCCTACACCTACGGCGTCCCGGACCACCTGCACGCCGCCGTCGGCGTCGGCAAGCGGGTCGAGTGCCCGTTCGGCCGCGGCGACAAGACGACCGAGGGGTACGTCATCCGCGTCGCCGACGTGCCGCCGGTCCGCGAGGTGAAGACGATCACCCGCGTCCTCGACGACACCGCCCTGCTCGACGACCACCTGTTGAAGCTCACCCGCTGGATGTCCGACTACTACCTCTGCGGCTGGGGCCAGGTGCTGCACGCGGTCGTGCCGGCCGGCGTGCGGGAGAAGGCCGGGACGAAGAACGTCGCGTTCGTGGTGCCGACGCCGCGGGAGGAGCTGCCGAACCCGCTGCCGACCGTCACGCCGAAGCAGAAGCAGGCCCTCGACCGGCTGAAGAAGGAGGGCCGGCCGATGGAGCTGCACGCCCTCGCCCGGCTCCTCGGCGGCGGCACCGCCCCGATCAGCGGGCTGATTTCCAAAGGACTCGCGCGGAAGTTCGTCGAGCGCGTGGAACGCTCGGCCGTGCCCTACGGGTTGAAGGAGGACGCACCAAAGGAAACGCCGACGCCCCCGCCGATCACGATGAACGCGGACCAGGAGCGCGTCTGGGACACGATCCGCCCGGCGCTCGACGCCGGCGGCTACCACCCGTTCCTGCTCCACGGCGTCACCGGCAGCGGCAAGACCGAGATTTACCTTCGCGCCATCGAGGAGGTCGTGAAGCAAGGGAAGGAGGCGATCGTCCTCGTCCCGGAGATCAGCCTGACGCCGCAGACGATCGAGCGGTTCTCCGGCCGCTGCGGGACGGTCGCGATTCTGCACTCGCACCTGACCGACGGCGAGCGCGGCCAGTACTGGCGGCGGGTCGCGGCCGGGCAGGTTCAGGTCGTCGTCGGCGCGCGGTCGGCCGTGTTCGCCCCGACGCGGAAGCTCGGCCTCATCGTCATCGACGAGGAGCACGAAACCAGCTTCAAGCAGGAATCGACGCCCCGCTACCACGCCCGCGACGTGGCCGTGATGCGGGCGCGGCTGGCGAACGTGCCGATCGTCCTCGGTAGCGCGACGCCGAGCCTCGAGAGCTGGCACAACGCCCACCGGCAGGACGGCTACACGCTCCTCAGCCTGCCGAACCGCGTCGAGAACCGGCCGCTGCCGCAGGTGCAGCTCATCGACCTGCGGCACGAGCCGAAGACGCCGGGCAAGCACTTCGCCATCGGCCCGACGCTCGAACACGCGATGCGGACCGCGCTCAAGGAGAACGGCCAGGTGATGCTGTTCCTGAACCGCCGCGGGTTCAGCACGCACGTCCACTGCCCCAGCTGCGGGCACGTCGCCCAGTGCGCCCACTGCGACCTGTCGCTGACGTTCCACCGCCACAAGTCGGCGCTCGTCTGCCACTACTGCGGCTGGGAGACGGCCCCGTACACGAAGTGCCCGGCCTGCCAGCAGGTCGCCATCCGCTACCAGGGCCTCGGCACGGAGAAGCTGCAAGAGGAGATCGAGGCGAAGTTCCCGAACCGGGTCGTGCAGCGGATGGACTCGGACACGATGGCGAAGCCCGGCAGTCACCAGCGGGTGCTGGACGCGTTCCGCGACGGCCTCATCCACATCCTGCTCGGCACGCAGATGATCGCGAAGGGCCTCGATTTCCCGAACGTCACGCTCGTCGGCGTGGTGAACGCGGACGTCGGGCTGCACCTGCCGGACTTCCGGGCCGCGGAGCGGACGTTCCAGTTGCTCGCGCAGGTGTCCGGGCGGGCCGGCCGCGGCGAGAAGGGCGGCCGCGTCATGATCCAGACGTTCACCCCGGACCACCCGTGCGTCAGCCTCGCGACGCGGCACGACTTCATCAACTTCTCGAAGCAGGAACTCGGCCACCGCAAGCAGCACCACTACCCGCCGTACCAGCGGCTCGCGCGGCTGATCGTCCGCAGCGAGCGGGAGTCGTTGGCCGCGGAGTTCGCGGAGACGCTGGCCGGTGCGTTCAAGGCGGCGGTGCAGCGGGCGGCGAAGCCGGGGGCGGCCGCGCTGCGGCTGCTCGGCCCGGCCGAGTGCCCGGTGTTCAAGCTGAACGGGTACTACCGGTTCCACTTCCAGGTGCAGAGCGAGAGCGCCGGCGTGCTGCACGCCGTCCTGCGGGAGGTGCTGTCCGCGGCGAAGCCGCCGGCCGGCGTCGAGTTCCAGGTGGACGTGGACCCGTACAGCATGTTGTGACCGAACGCGGTCCCAGGTTCCCCGCCCGCCCCAAAGTCCGCCGGCCCGCACGACCGTCACAGCCCGCCTCCCCGCCCCCGAAAAATTCTTCCACCGCGTGTCGATTCCGCTGTCGGCCGTTCGTCGATGGGGTGTACTTGATGTGCAACCGTCGAGTACCGGTTTCCCGTTTCCCTCTGTTTCGGAGCAGACGATGACGCGACGCATTCTCACGGGCTGCCTTCTGGTGGTGGCGCTGGCGACGGCCGGCCGCGGCGAAACGCCGGCGAAGGCCGAGGCTTCCAAGAGCGACCCGGCAACCGCCCAGTTCGAGCGGCTGAAGAAGCTGGTCGGGACGTGGGTGGAGGCGGACAAGGATGGCAAGCCGACGGACAAGGTGGCGTCGGTGGTGAAGGTGACGGCCGGCGGGTCGGCCGTCCACGAGACGTTCTTCCCCGGCACGGACATGGAGATGGTGTCGGTGTACCACCTGGACAAGGGCGACCTGGTGATGACGCACTACTGCATGCTGGGCAACCAGCCGAAGCTGAAGGCGGACCCGAAGTCGAAGGCGAACACGATCAAGTGGGAGTTCGTCGGCGGCACGAACCTGGACGTGTCGAAGGACAAGCACATGCACGGCTCGACGGTGAAGTTCGTGACCGACGACACGATCGAGGTCGAGGGCGAGGCGTGGGACAACGGCAAGCCGTGCCCCGAGCACTGCGGCACGATGAAGCTGGTGCGGAAGAAGTAACGTGGTCGGCGAAGTGCCCGGCTAATGGCCGGGCACTTTCGTTTGCGGCGCGGTAGAATTGCGACATCGTTCTTGAGGGCCACGCCATGCCGACCGTCATCGAACCGCGGGACGCGCTGGCCGAGTCCGTGACGGCCCTCCGCCGCGTGGCCGACTACGCGCTCCCGGCCGAGTTGGACCGCCGCATCCTGGACCTGAGCGAGCGGAAGGAAAGCCTGTCGTCGGACGAGCGGGCCGAGTTGCTGGCGTGGGTGCGGTTCAGTCAGGAACGGTCGGTCGAGAAGTTCGAGGCCGCGGCCGCGCTGCAACAGCTGGCGGCCGCCTTCCCCGAACTCAGGCACATGCTTTTGAATTTTTTCGAGCGGTGATTGTACTATTTCCAGGGTACGTCTTCAATCTGACCCGTAAACCGCTTTGTGATACGATTCGAGTATTTCCCTGTGTGACCACACAAACGCAGCAGAACAAGCTCAATCATGTGCAGAGATGCTCTCCATGCATCATACCATGACCTCTCTGGGTACTTTTTTGAATTGTCTGGATGAACAAGGCTATTCCGAAGATCAGTAATTGCATCCGGAATATCGCGCCAATTCATTCTGCTTGCATTGGTATGAAAAGCTGGTAACGATGTCGGAATGGCTACCGGGATACCTAACGTTGTCGCAAGCACACGCAACTTGTCGCTCGCGCTCAACTTGCCTGGCTTATACGCCACCTCGGATAGCATCTTTCGGTCTTTGACACAGTAGTTCCACGAAAGAAGTTCAAGGGCCGATTGCGAGAGTAACAGCGCAGTGTCAACGTTCAACCCTCGCCCTGTTCTATTAGCACCGACATACAGATAAATCGCTTCGCGAAGCGGCTTGCGCCAAAGTTCCGTCTGCCAAAGTTCCCAGAATCCGGCCGAGACTTCGCGGACCATTTCTGCAGAATGATCCTCGAACCAACTACTACTGCCCTGCCAGGCTCCATCTGTTATTTGTGATAGGCCCATTTGTTGAAAAACAATGACATCGGATTGATCGTACCCTACCGTGAGTTCCGGCCCCGCCCATCTTCCCAGCACGAACGACAGATAGTAGTGTAAATAATTGAGCATTTCTTCCAGTTGTGAAGTTGAGAACTTCTTGCCATCTTTGTGAGTAATTCTCCCGGTATGGGTAATTGCGTATCCTCCCACCTGCCGTAGTTCACGACAAATGGCTTCTGTATTCACGTTTGCGAGAATAGAGGCTGTTTCATAACAGCTTATTGAGTGTGATGAAGGCCATGGCGAGTTCGA
>NZ_JCABYM010000150.1:0-12033 GCF_059499385.1 Limnoglobus sp.
CTCACCCCACCCGGTCGGGGCGGTTTTCGGGCGAACGGATTCTTTCCCCCGTCGCCGAAGCAAGCCCGGCCCGGCGACGGCATTGCTGCCCCCCGCCCGGCCCGATAACATACGGGTGTTCATTCCGCCACCGAGGGCCGGCCGTGGACCGCGAACACTTCGAGGGGACGCTCCGGGCGTTCAAGCGGCGAACGCCGTTCCAGCCGTTCACGATCTCCCTCATCAACGGCGACCTGCTCGAAATCGACCACCCCGACGCGCTCGTCGTCCGCGACGGCCTCGGCATGTACGCCGGACCCGGCGGCATACCGTCCGTGTTCGATCACGAGGGCGTGGCCCGCGTGATCGGCGACCTGGCCGTGCAGCCGGATCCCGCCGCCGACCGACCGTAACCCCTTCTGCTGGCCGCCGATCCATGACCCAACCGCTCATCGTCTCCGTCTCCGGCATCCGCGGGATCGTCGGCGACTCGCTCACCCCGGACGCCGCCGCCCGGTTCGGCTCCGCCCTCGGCTCGTTCCTCGGCGGCGGAGGCGGGAGGGGGTTGCAGGGGGAACCTGCGGGAGGTTCCCCCTCTATTTCAATCGTCGTTTCCCGCGACTCGCGGCCCAGCGGCGACATGCTCCGGCACGCCGTGTTCGCCGGACTGCTCGCCGCCGGTTGCCGCGTCGAGGACATCGGCATCGCCCCGACGCCGACGGTCGGCATCGCCGTGCGGACGCTCAACGCCGCCGGCGCGATCCAGATCACCGCCAGCCACAACCCGTCGCCGTGGAACGGCCTCAAGCTGTTCGGCAAGGACGGGGCCGTGCTGCCCGCCGCCCAGGGGCTGGAGGTCAAGAAGCTGTTCGAGGCCGGGAACTTCAAGCTGGCGACGTGGGACGGCATCGGGTCGGTCCGCGTGCCGCCGGACGTGCTCGCCGACCACGCGGCCCTGGTGACGAGCAACGTGAGCGTGGCGACCGTCGCGGCCGGGCAGTTCCGGGCGTTCGTGGACGGCAACGGCGGGGCCGGCGGGCCGCTCGCGGCGAGGGTGCTCGCCGACCTCGGGTGCGAGGTCGTGCAGTTGAACTGCGACCCGAACGGCGACTTCGCCCACGACCCGGAGCCGACGCCGGCGCACCTGGCGGACGTGGCCCCGTGGGTGAAGCAACACGGCTGCCACGTCGGGTTCGTGCTCGACCCGGACGCCGACCGGCTGGCCCTGATCGACGAGGCCGGCGTCTGCGTGAGCGAGGAGGCGACGCTCGCGTTGGCGGTGAGGTACCGGCTGCGGCAGGACCGCGGCCCGGTGGTGGTGAACATGAGTACCTCACGCATGAACGAGGACGTCGCGAAGCGGGCGGGCTGCGAGTTCCACCGGTCCGCCGTCGGCGAGGCGAACGTGGTCGAGAAGATGCGGGCGGTGAAGGCGGTGATCGGCGGCGAGGGGAACGGCGGCGTCATCGACCCCCGCGTCGGGTGGGTCCGCGACCCGTTCATCGGCATGGGGCTGATCCTCAGCCTGATGGCCGAGGAGGGGAAGCCGCTGAGCCAACTCGTGGCCGAGCTACCCCGATACGCGATGCTGAAGACGAAGTTCACGGTGAGCCGCGAGCGGCTGCCGGCGGCGTTCGACAACCTTCAGAAGCGGTGGCCGGACGCGGCGAAGGACGTGCAGGACGGGCTGCGGCTGGACGGCCCGGACTGGTGGCTGCACGTCCGCGGGAGCAACACGGAGCCGGTCGTGCGGGTGATCGCGGAAGCGCCGACCGAGGCGGCGGCGAAGGTGCTGTGCGACGAGGCGGGGAGGTTGTTTTCGTAGGGTGGGCATTGCCCACCGTTGTCGGTGGCGGTCGCGGGGGACGGTAGGCAATGCCCGACCGACGACCTTCTTCACCCTGAAAGGGTGGGACATGTCAGCCCAGGGCAACGCCCTGGGTACGCCCCACCCGACGCAACAAGCCCTGAAAGGGCGTGACAGCGCACCGGTCGCGCCCTTTCAGGGCTTTCCTCCGCGAATGTCCGACCCAGGGCGTTGCCCTGGGCTGACATGTCCCAGGCTTTCAGCCTGAAAACCACGCTTCGTGGGATACTGCCCACCGTCCGCCGCGACCGCCACCGACAACGGTGGGCAATGCCCACCCTACAAGACCGCCACCACATGCCTCCTTCCCCACGCCTCGACCGGGTGCGGGAAGTCGCTGCGGAAGTGCGTCCCCCGCGACTCCTCCCGTGCCACCGCCGCATCGATCATCAGCCGCGCCACCGTCAGCAGGTTCTGCAATTCCCACCCGGCCCGCGCGTTGAACTCCCGCCCCAGGACGTACCGGCACCAGAAGTCCACGTCCTGCCGCGCCTCGTCGAGCCGCGGCTTGTCCCGGACGATGCCCATCTTCCGCACCATCAGGCTCCGCAAGGAGTTCGTCAGGTCGGCCACGTCCAGCCGCTCGTCCGGCTCGTCGTCGTTCGCCGCGAACGTCATCGGCAGCGCCCGCAACTCGGCCGGCGACTTCCGGCATGCGTCCGCCGCCCCGCGGCCGCACGAGGCCCCGTAGACCAAGCCCTCGATCAAACTGTTCGACGCCAGCCGGTTCGCCCCGTGCAGCCCGCTGGAGGTCACCTCGCCCGCGGCCCACAGGTTCGGCACGGTCGTCCGCCCGGCCATGTCCACGGTGACGCCGCCGACCATGTAGTGCGCCCCCGGCCGGACCGGGATGCGGTCCTTCGCGATGTCCAGCCCGAACCCGCGGCAGACCTTCGCGATGCCGGGGAACCGCGTCATCACCAACTCCCGCGGCAGGTGCGACAGGTCGAGGTAGACGTTCGAGTGCCGGGTGCGTTCCATCGTGCGGAAGATGGCCCGCGACACGATGTCCCGCGTCGCCTTCTCGGCCCGCGGGTCCTCGGTCACCATGAACCGCTCGCCGTGAACGTCCCGCAGGTATGCGCCTTCCCCGCGGACGGCCTCCGTGATGAGCGACCGCGCGGACCCGGCGACGTACAGCACCGTCGGGTGGAACTGCATGAACTCCATGTCTCGGAGTTCCGCCCCGGCCCGGTACGCGGCGGCCATGCCGTCGCCGGTGGCGACCGGCGGGTTCGTCGTCTCGCGGTAGACCATGCCGCACCCGCCGGCCGCGAGGACGACTTGCTTCGCCCATACCAAGACGACGCCGGTGCTCGGCCGCCACACGACCGCGCCGACGCAGCCGGTGTCGGTCGTGAGCAGGTCGATGGTGAACGTGTCGTCCCAGAGGGCGACGTTCGGCGTGGCCCGCGCCTTCGCGATAATGGCGCGCATGACCTCGTGGCCGGTGGCGTCGCCGAGGGCGTGGACGATCCGCCGGTGGCTGTGGCCGCCCTCCCGCGTCAGCGCGAGCCGGCCGTCCTCCTCGTCGAACTTCGTGCCGATCTCGACGAGCTTCTCGATCTCGTCCGGGGCCTCGCGGACGACGTGCTCGACGACGGCCCGGTCGCACAACCCGTCGCCCGCGATCAGCGTGTCTTCGATGTGGTTGGCGAACGTGTCTTCGGGCGAGAGTACGCCGGCGATGCCGCCCTGGGCGTAGGTGCTGTTGCTCTCGGTGACGCGGTCCTTCGTGACGACGAGGACGCTGAGGTCGCGGGGGACTTCGAGCGCCGCCCGCAGCCCGGCGATGCCGGCCCCGATGACGAGCACGTCGGTGAACCGGTGGATGGCCGTCCGCGAGTCGAAGCTGACGAGGTAGCGGTTCGGTGCGGTCATGGGGCCAGTGTAGCGATTGCCGGAAACGAAGAAACGGCCCCCGACCGGGTGGGGTGGGGGCCGTTTCTTCCAACGAACGGAGCGTCTACTTCGGCGCGTCCTTCTCCTTCGGCGTCTTGTTGGCGTTCTCGAAGAACCGCTTTTTGGCGTCGCCGTACCCCGGCGGGGCGCTCGACGTGCCGGTGCTGTTCGGCGTGGACTTGCTGCCATCGTCCCGCCGCTCGACCGTGCCGGACGAATCGACCCGCGTGGTCGGCTTCGCGGGCACATTCGCCTTCGCCGCGTCGGGCTTCTCGGCCTTCGGCTCCGGCATCTCGCGGACCATCTTCTCGTACCCGTCGAGGAACCGCTTGTACTCCTCCTCCGTGTAACCGAGTTTCTTCAGCAGTTCCTTGTTGGCCTCGGCCTTCTTCAACTGTTCGAGCTGAAGTTGCCCCGCGGCCTTGTCGAACTCCTTGTTCGCGTCGAGCGGCTTCGAGTCGGTGTCCGTCGTGTTGCCGATGCCGCCGTCCCGCCGCGGGTCGCGGTCGTTGCGGTTGGCCCCCTGCGCCGGCTGCGGCCGGTTCTTTGCCAACTCTTCGAGGGCCTTCTTCGCGGCTTCGGCCTGCTCAGGCGACGGCTCCTTGCCGTCCTTCAGCCGCTCCTGCAACTCCTTGCGGGCCTGCTCGCCGAGTTTGTCGTCGAGCTGCTTCTCGGCCTCCTTCCGCTTCTGCTCGTCCTTCGCGTTCAAGTCCTGGGCCGCCTTCGCCAGCTTCTCGATGTCCTGCGGCGACAGTTGGTCCTTGCCCTTCTCGCCCGGCTTCGGGTCGTTCTGGGCCTGCCGGTCGGCCTCCTTCTTGAGGTCGTCCTGCATCTTCTTCAGCTCGTCCATCGCGGCCTTCTGCCGGTCCTTGTCGCCGGATTGCAGGTCCTTCATCATCTGCTCGGCCTTCTCGCGGGCGTCCTTCCCGGCGGCCTTGTCGAGCTTGTCCCGCGCCGCCTGCTGCTTGTCCTTGTCGTCGGAGTTCAAGTCCTTGAGCGCGTCCTCGATCTGCTTGCGGTCGAGCCGGTCGGCGTCGTTCGGCTTCTTCGCGTCCGTGCCGCGCTCGATCTCCTCGCGCTGTAGCTTCTCGGCGGCGGCCTTCCCTTGCTCCTGCTGCTTCGCGTCCTTCGACCGCATCTTCTCGGCGGCGTCCTTCCGCGCGTCGAGGTTCTTCTCGGCCTGATCGCGGGCGTCCTTGCCGACGGTCTTGTCGAGTTGCTCGCGGGCCTCGGCCTTCTTCTTCTCGTCGTTCCCGGCGAGGTCTTTCATGGCCTGCTCCGCCTCCGGCTTCTTCGCGAGTTGTTCCTTCTCGGCCGCGCCCCCCTTCTGCCCGCCCTTGCCGGGTTCCGGCTTCGCGGTCGGGTCGTTCTCGCCGTTCTTGCTCGGTTCCTGCTTGGTGGTCTGGTCCTTCTGGCCCGCGCCGGGCTTCTGTTCGCCTCCCTGCTTGGCCTGTTCCTCCTTCGCCTTCTTTTGAAGCTCCTTCAGCTCATCAGCCGCGGCTTGCTGGCGGTCCTTGTCGCCCGATTGCAGGTCGTCGCGGAGCTTCTTCGCCTTGTCCACGGCCGGCTTGCCGACCATCTCTTCGAGCTTCTTCTCGGCCGCCTCCCGCTTCTGCGGGTCGTTCGAGTTCATGTCCTTCGCGGCGTTCTGAATCTCCTTCTGCCGGTTCAACTGCTCGGCGTCGCCCGCCTTCCGCTCCCGCGGCTTGGCGTTGTCGTCCTTCTCCATCTGCTCCCGTTGGAGGTCGTTGAGCTTGTCCTCGGCCTGTTGCCGCTGTTGCTGGTCCTTCGAGTTCAGCCCGTCGGCGGCCTGCTTGCGGTCGTCGAGATTCTTCTCCAACTTCTTCCGCGCGTCCGGGCCGATCTCCTGGTCGAGCTTCTCGCGGGCGGCTTGCTTCTTCTGATCGTCGTTCCCGGCGAGGTCTTTCGCCGCTTGTTCCAGCCCCTTTTGGTCGGCCCCGGCCGACCGCTCGCCGCGGTTCGCGTCTTGCGGCGTCGGCTTCTCCGTCCCGCGCTTCCACGGGTTCTCCTTCGCGCCCGGCTCGCCCTTCGCCGCGGCTTCGCCTTGCTTGGAATCGTTCGGCTGCGCCTGCCCCTCGTTCTTCTCGGCGGACGCGCCCTCGCCCGACGGCTTCGGTTCCGCGCCGCCCTTCGGTTCCCCCGACGGCTTCTCGCCGTCCGGCTTCGGCCCCTTCTTCGCCTGCCCGGCCGGGGTCGGCTTCTCGGCCTTCCCCTCGCCGCCGCTCTGCTCCTTCGGCTGCCCGTCCTGCTTCGACTCGCCCGCCTGGCCGGGGTTCATCGGCGACTGGTCGCCGGGCTTCGCCTTCGGGTCGCCCTCCGGCTTCTTCTCGTCCTTCGGTTGCGGGGCGGGCTTCTCCTGCGCGCCGGCCCCGCCGAGCGGCCCTGGCTTCTCCTGCGGGTCACCGCCCTTCTCGTTCGCGGTCATCGGCGACGGCTCCGGCTTCGCCTCGCCCTGCTGCGGCTGCTGCCCGGCCATCGGCTGCGGCTTCTTCTCGCCGCTCGGCGCTTCCTGGCCGGGTTGCGGCTGGTCGTTCGCCTTCGCCTCGCCGCCCTGCTTTTCGAGGTCGTTCAGCTTCTTGTTGATGTCTTCGGCCTTCTGTTGAAGTTCGCGGTCGGCCGCGGCCTGCGCCCCCTTCTCGCCTTGCTTCGGGTCGGGTTGATCGGCCCCCTTCGCCGCGGGGTCGTTCGTCGGCATCGGCTCACCGGGCTTCGGCTCGTCTTTCCTCGCGGCGTCGCCCGGCTGCTTCTCCGCCTGCGCGCCGGGTTGCCCTTCCTGCTTCTCGCCGGGCTGCCCCTCGGCCTTCTCGCCCTCCTTCTTCTCGCCCTGCGGCTCGGCGTTCTGCTTCTGCGGCGACTCCTTCTGCGGCCGTTGCTCCTGGTCGAGCTTTTTCTTCTGCTGTTGCTGGTGCGCGGCCTCGTCCGCCTTCCGCTTCTCGGCCTGCTTCTTCAACTCGTCCTTCTGCTGCGGCTCGACCTTCGCGGGAACGAGCCGGACCTTCTGCACCTTCGACTTGCCGACGTTCGCCTCCGGGATCGTGCAGTTATCGACGGCCTCCAGCCAGTATTCGAGGACGGCGTCCGGCTTCAGCTCGACCGGCTGCCCCGCCTCGTCGGTGAGGGACGGCAGCGCGACGGAGTCCTTGTAGTCGAGCGCCGTCGGGTACGTGCCGTCGGCCGCCCGCTTGAACGACTGGCCGTTCTGGTACGGCTTCCCCTTCAGCGGCTTCGTGGGTTGGTTCGGGGCGGTGAGCTTGAAGCGGAGCGTCACCTTGTCGATGCCGAAGTCGTCGCCGACCTGCGCGTCCACGCTCAGCGTCTCGTTCATGGCGAGCGTAATGTCTTCGTCCTTCGGGTTGGTGATGGTCGCGGTCGGGGGTTGGTCGGACAGGACGCGGATGTCGTAAACGGTGGCGTCGGTGTTCGCCTCGCCCTCGACGGAGTTGAACAGCAGTCGGTACGTGCCGGACTCCGTTAGTGGGAATTTCACCCGCAGTGAATCCTTCTGTTCGCCGACGACTTCCCCGGCGACCGGGACGGGGTTATTCGAGAGCACGGCCCGGCCGTCCTTGAGCGTGCGGTTCGCCTTCGCGGTGACCGTCACGACCGTGCCGCGGTGGGCTTCGAGGTGTTGCGACTTCACCGTGTCCGGCTTCATCCGCAGGTACTCGGGGTACTCGTAGCTTACCTCGAACTCGGTCAGTGTCGGCTTCGGCCGGACCGTGACGCGGTGTTCGGCCGTCTCCGCGTCGCCGCCCTTAACCTTGTACCAGAACCCGTTCTGCACCAGGCGCTCCGGCAACCGGATCGTCCACTCGCGGGTGGCCGTTCCCGGTTCGAGCGGCACGTCGTCGAAGTTCTCGTCGGCCTGGTTGTGGCGGAGTAGCACGACCAGCCGGTCCTGCGCGTCCGGGTCCGGAACCTTGCCGCCGACCTGCACCGTGACCGTGACCGGCTGCCCGGCCGTGACGGTCAGGTCGCCCCCCTTCGGCTCGACGATGTCGATCTGCGTCCGTGTGGCGATGGCCCCGGACGAGAACGGGTTGACGGCCCGGCCGAACAGCGAGCCGAAGACGGCCGGCTTGAACGTCATGAACAGGGCCGCGAGGACGACGACCAGCCCGCCGAGCGCGCCGCCGAGCCAGAGCAGCCGCTTCGACTCGCCGGCCTTGTCCAGGTCGGCGTCCTTGAATTGCTTCGCCGCCCGCGCCGCGACGACCGCCCGCACCCCCTCGGCCATCGGCTTATCTTGAAGGTCCACCCAGTTCACGACGCTGTTCTTCGCGTCCTCGACCGTCTCCTCGACCTCCCGCGCCGCGTAGAGCGGGTTCACCGCCTGGCGGAACGGCCGGACGATGCCGCGGTAGGCGATCAGGCCGAGCGTCGCGAGGAGGCCGAGGAAGCCGAGTTGCCGGACCCACGCCGGGATGTCGAGCCACCGGTCGAGCGTCATCATCGCCGCGAGGTAGCCGAACGCGACGACGGCGAGCAGGAAGACGCCGCAGAGCAGGTCGTGCGTCCGGATGCGGCGGACGACCTGCGCGAGCTGCTGCTGCACTTCCGTCTCGAACTTCGTCGCGGCCGTCGGCTTGGTGGCGGTCACGGGCATGGTGCGGACTCCGGGGCGTGCGAACAGTCAACATTATACGTTCTCGTCATTCGTCAGCGGAACCCATTGCTTCAACTCGCGTTACGTAGGCGTGACAGTCATCGAATCCGCCCCCCAACCGTCGGGGAAAATCATTACAATAAGCTCGCCCCAGTTCGCCGGAGGACTGCCATGTTCGTCGGTCAGAAGATCGGCCCCTTTGAAATCGACAAGGAACTCGGCAGCGGGGCGATGGGGACGGTCTATCGGGCCAAGTTCAACAACGACGGGAAGACCGCGATCGTCGCCCTCAAGATCGTCGCCCTCGGGCTGCTCGGCAACGAGAGCGCGATGGCCCGGTTCGAGCGCGAGGCGAGCATTCTCAAGCAACTCCGGCACAAGCACATCGTCCGCCTTATCGCGACCGGCAAGTTCGGCAAGGGCCACGCGACGCCGTTCATCGCGATGGAGTTCGTCGAGGGGGAGTCGCTCGACCGGTTCCTCGCCCGGCGGACGCGGTTGGGCTGGGAGGAGGTCGTCGATTACGCCCGGCAGCTCTGCTCCGCCCTTCAGTACGCCCACGACAAGGGGATCATCCACCGCGACTTGAAACCGTCGAACCTGATGGTCGCGAAGGACGGCACGCTCAAGCTGACCGATTTCGGCATCGCGAAGGACACGGACGTGACCGCCCTGACCGGGGCGAACAGCACCATCGGCACAGCCGCGTACATGTCCCCGGAACAATGCCACGGCGAGCGGAACCTGACGCCGAAGTCGGACCTGTACTCGCTGGGCGTCGTGCTGTTTGAACTCATCACCGGGCGGAAGCCTTTCACGGCCGAGACGACCGTGGACATGTTCATGAAGCACGTCAAGGAGGTCCCGCCGCGGCCGAGCCGGTTCGTGTCGGACCTGCCGGTGTGGCTGGACAACCTCATTATGTTCCTGTTGGAGAAGGACAAGAACGTCCGGCCGATGGACGCCGCGACCGTCGGGAAGATGCTCGACGACATCAAGCAGAAGATGGAGAACCAGCAGAGCGCCGGCCTGGAGGTCGCGACGGCGAAGCGGAAGGACCGCCCCGGCGGGGCACTGAGCGAGGAAGATTTGGAAGCCGCCCGCGCCCTCAAGTCCGGCAAGTCCGGGAAGAAACTGAAGAAGAAAAAGGGGACACCGCTCCTCCAACGGCAGTGGGTGCGGGCGATCCCGGCCGTCCTGCTGGTGCTGCTCCTCGGGGCCGGGGCGGTTTACTTCTTTTCCCCGCCCGGCCAGCAGGCGATGGCGGACGCCGTAGGCAAGGCCGGGGACACGGACGCGAAGATCAAGGCGGCCGAGAGCTACCTGGCGAAGTACGGCACGCAGTCGGACGAGATCACGCAGTCCGTCCGCAAGCAACTCCGGGAGACGCGCGGCAAGCAGCTCGAACAGGTGCTCGACAACCGGTTCCGCAAGGACTTGAACAAGCCGACGGAACGCACGGACGACGCCGCGTACACCGACACGTGGGCCGCGATGGAACACGAGCAGAAGGGCGACCTAGCGGGGGCCGCGAAGCTGTGGGCGAAGGTCAAGGCCCGCGAGGCGGAGATCACCGACGACTACCGCGAGGGGTGGGGTTGGATCGCCGAGGACCGGCTGCGGCAGTTGAAAGAGGTCGATGACAAGATCAAAACCCTCCGCGACCAGTTGAAGGACATGGAGGTTAACGAGAAGCCGTGGAAGTTCGACGCCTCGGAGCCGGAGTCGCTGGCGAAGTACGCGATCCGCCTCGGCGCGTCCGGCGGGGTGCCGCTCATCTTCGACGACCCGGCCCGGCACAAGGTAAAACACGTCAGCGACATCCCGAAAGCCCGTCGGGTGTACGCGGACCTGGCGAAGATGACGGAGAAGAAGGCCGACCAGCGGGCGTGGTTCCTGCTGGCCGTCCGCGAGCGGGGGCCGAACTTCGACCCGAAGGCCGACGACGGCAAGGCCCGGTTGGAGAACGTGCAGAAGCAGGCCGAGGCGATCAAGGCCGAGTGGGAACGGCTGAAGGAACTGTCCGACGTGCGGGCCGAGAAGAGTGACTGCCGCAACCGGGCGCGGGAACTCGTCGAATGCTATTCGGATGAATCAGACGAGGCGTTGAAGAAGGTCGTCGATGAGACGAAGAAGTTGCTCGAAACGATGAAGTGACCTCATTCCAGGATCGACATGTCGAATTCTCTGCGAAAGGCCCGCCCGAAGAGCGCGGACGCCTTTGACCGAGCCTGCCAACTCATCCCCGGCGGCGTGAACAGCCCGGCCCGCGCGTTCGGCGGCGTCGGCGGCTACCCCGTCGTCATCAAGCGGGCCGAGGGGCCGTACCTCTACGACGTGGACGGGAACCGCTACCTCGACTTCATCGGCTCGTGGGGGCCGATGATCCTGGGCCATTGCCATCCGGCCGTGATGGAGGCGACCGTCGCGGCGATGCGGAACGGGTCCAGCTACGGCGCGCCGTGCGAGTTGGAGACGGAGCTGGCCGAGATGGTCGTCGCGGCGATGCCGAGCGTCGAGATGGTCCGGTTCGTTTCGAGCGGCACGGAAGCGACGATGAGCGCCATCCGGCTGGCCCGCGGGTTCACCGACCGCGACCTGATTATCAAGTTCGCCGGGTGCTACCACGGGCACGTCGATTCGCTGCTCGTGTCGGCCGGGTCGAGCGCGCTGACGCTCGGCGTGCCGAACAGCCCCGGCGTGCCGAAGGGCTGCACCCAGGACACGCTCGTGCTGCGGTACAACGACCCGCAGCAACTCGCCGAGGCGTTCGCGGGCAAGGGCGACCATATCGCCGGCGTCATCCTCGAACCGGTCGTCGGCAACATGGGGCTGATCCCGCCGTCCGCGGAGTTCCGCTCGGAACTCCGGCGGCTGACGCACCAGCACGGGACGGTGCTGATCTACGACGAGGTGATGACCGGCTTCCGCCTCGCGTACGGCGGCGCACAGGAACTGCTCGGCGACACCCCCGACGTGACGGCCCTCGGCAAGATCATCGGCGGCGGCTACCCCGTCGGGGCCTACGGCGGCCGGGCCGACATCATGCGGAAGGTCATGCCCGCCGGCCCGGTGTTCCAGGCCGGCACGCTGTCCGGAAACCCGGTGGCGATGGCGGCGGGGATCGCGACGCTCACGGAGTTGAAGAAGAACCCGCCCTACGAGCGGCTCGACCGGCTGAGCCGACGCATCAGCGAGGGGTTCACCGCGGCGGCGAAGGAGTTCGGCCACGCCCACCAGTTCCAGCGGGTCGGCAGCATGTGGACGCTGTTCTTCGCGAGCGAGCCGGTGACGAACTACGAGACGGCCGTGACGAGCGACAAGGCGAAGTTCGCGCGCTTCTTCTGGGAGATGATGGACCGCGGCGTCTACCTGCCGTGCAGCCAGTACGAGGCGGCGTTCACCTGCGCGGCGATGACCGACGCGCAGGTCGAGGAGACGATCGCCGCCGCGCGGGAGTCGCTGAAAGCGATGGCAGCAACCTGACTTCCGAAGTCCGGCTTCGACTTCGGAAGTCGAGATCGCAATGACGACCACGCGAATCAACGGCGAGCGTCGCGGGGGGGGGGGGGGGCGGGGGGGGGGGGCCGGGGGCCCGGGGGGGGGGGGCGGGGCCGGCGGGGGGGGGGGGGGGGGCTCCGGGCGGCCGTGGCCGCGG
>NZ_JCABYM010000151.1:0-11458 GCF_059499385.1 Limnoglobus sp.
CCCCCTCCCTAGCCCTCCCCCCCAAGGGGGGAGGGAATAAAGCCAAGACCGCGGCCGGCTACGCCAGCAGCCCCTTCACCACGGTCCCGTTCGCCACGATCGGCTGCGGGCGGTTGCCCGGCGACATCAGGTCCTTGCGGCCGTCGATGCCGAGTAGGTGGTACAGCGTGTGGGCGTAGTCCTCCACGCCCAGCGGCTGCGCCGCCGGCTCCGCCGCCAGCGCGTCCGACGCGCCGTAGACTTGGCCGGCCTTGATCCCGCCGCCGGCGAGCACGATGCTGAACACCCGCGGCCAGTGGTCCCGGCCGCCGCCGGCGTTGATCTTCGGCGTCCGCCCGAACTCGCTGTTCACGATCACCAGCGTGTCCTTCAACAGGCCCCGTTGGTCGAGGTCGGTAATGAGGCCGGCGAACCCGGCGTCCAGCACCGGCATCTGCGGCTCGATTCCGCGGTAGTGGTAGGCGTGCGTGTCCCACGTCCCGAACGTGACGGTCACGAACCGCGCCCCGGCCTCGACCAGCCGGCGGGCGATCAGGAACCGCGCCCCGCCCATCGTCCGGTAGGCCAGCGGGCCGGTCCCGTTCATGCCGTACAGCGCCTTCGTCGCGTCCGTTTCCCCCTTCAAGCTGAACGCCTCGCGGGCCGTCTTCGACGACAACAGCCCGTAGGCCCGCTGGTAGAAGCTGTCCATCGTCGCCGGGGCGTCGTCCTTCTCCGTCCGGGCGAAGTGGTCGTCCACCAGTGCCTTCCAGTCGCGGCGGTCGTTGAACCGGGCCTCGTCCACGCCGGCGGGCAAACTCAAGTCGCGGACGCTGAAGCCGGGCCGGCCGGGGTCCGCGCCGAGGGCGAACGGGCCGCACGCGTTCGAGAGATACCCGCTGCCCATGTACTGGCTGCCGGGCGTCGGCACGCAGACGTAGGGCGGCATGTCCTGCCGCGGGCCGAACTCGTGCGACACGACGCTGCCGAGGCTCGGGTACGTCAGCGCCGGGCTGGGCCGGTAGCCGGTGAACATGCTGTGCTCGCCGCGGCTGTGGTCCACCTCCGTGTGCGTCATGCTGCGGACGACGGTGAGCTTGTCCGCGACCTGCGCCGTCTTCGCCATGTGCTCGGAGAACCGCACGCCGGGCAGCTTCGTCTGGACTGCGGCCAGGATGCCGCGGTACTCGGCCGGGGCGTCCGGCTTCGGGTCGAAGCTGTCCATGTGGGCGAACCCGCCCTGCAGGTAGATGTGGATCACCGACTTCGCCTTCGCGGCCGGCTTCTTCGCGCCGGGTTCCGCCGCCCGCGCTTCGAGCGACAGGAACTGGCCGAGCGTGAGGCCGAGGCCGCCGAGCCACCCGGCGGCGATGACGTCGCGGCGGGTCGGGCGGCGGAAGTGCGCGGGGTCGGCGGCCCAGGTTCCGGGGGTCGGCATCGTCGTCTCCTCGATTCGGGTTACTTGGATTTCGGGGCGGAAAACTCGACCACGAGCTTCGGCCGCTGTTTCTGATCGTCGAACTCGCTGGTGTAGAAGTCCCAGCCGTTGCCGCCGGTGTTCAGGAACACCCAGCCGTGGTTGGCCTCGCCGTTGACCCACGCCTGGACGGTGTCCGTGACCTCGAACGAGATCGCCGACGAACTCGCGCTGATCTTGCCGAACGTCAGGCTCTCGACCTTCTTGGCCGCCTCCAACCCGTCGGCCGTGACGCCGCCGACCAGACTGTTCCACGACACCGACGCCTTCCACGGCACGAGCATCCGGTGCAGGTGGACGGTGTTTCCCTCGTCGAACGCGCTGACGACCAGCTTCGCGGAATGCACGGTCGCGTTCGCCGGGATTTGCTTCGAGTTCGCGCCGACGAGGTCGTCGAACCGCATCAGCACCTGGCTCTCGCCGCCGTCGTTGTTCGCGTCCGACGAGGCGTTGATGTTGCCGTCCAGGATCGTGTTCGGGGCGACGGCCCAGATTTCCGTGTCCACCGTGCCGGCGTACCCGTCGAAGCCGTCCTGGAACGCGATGGTGGCTTTCGCCGCGTCGGCCTTCTTGTCGGCGTGGCCGACGGCGACGAACCCCGCGACCGCGACGGCGCCGAGCAACAACGGAAGACGCTTCATCGGGAGCCCTCGGCGGGTCGGACGGTGAGAACGAATTTGGTCGGTTCGCCGGAGGTCGCGCGGAACCGGGCCGTCGCCGTGCCGCGCGGCCCGCTGACGGTCACGGCGTACTCGGCGTCCGGGATCAGCGCGGCCAACTCCGCGCGGCCGGCCGCGTCGGTGACGGGCCGCGCCGCGTGGTTCACCGCATCGAACCAGTCGAGCGGCTGCGGCTCCTCGACGGCCGGCGTGCCCATCCTGGAAGTGGCTTCAATGCCTGGGACCGCGGGCGTCCCGCCCGCTTCGCTCCCCGCCGCTGCAGAGAGGTCCCCGATACCTTGTAGGTGGGCGGGCGGGACGCCCGCGGTCCCAGGGCCGCCCCGGTCATGAAACGACTTCTTGGCGTCGCGGCGGACGAGCAGGGCGGCGGAAACCGTGTGCTCGGCGAGCGGCTTGCCGGCCGCGTCGGTGACTTCGAGTACGGCCGTGCCGCACGGCTTCAGGTGAACGGTCGGGCCGGCCGCCCCGGTGATGTCGGCGACCGCGCCGAGCTTCGCGACCGGGTTCAGGAAGTACGCCCGCGCAGCGGAACCTGTCGCCACGCCGGGCAGCGCGTACCGGTCGCCGGCGACCGGCAGCGGCAGGCACGAGTAGCCCCGGACCGGCGACACGCGGCCGGCGGCGAGGACGACCGTGCCCGGCCTGTTCCCGCAGACCGCGCCGACGACGGCGTTCACCTTCTCCAACCGCACGTCGAGCGGCGGGACCGGGCGGGCCGCGTCCACGGGCACGACGGCGTGCGCGTACAGCGTGCGGTCGGTGGCCGGCAGGTCGAGCGGGACCGGGGCGAAGTCCTGCGACGGGCCGTACACCCGCACGGTGCAGGGTTCCGCCGGCACGGGCAGGCGGAACGAGCCGTCCGCCGCGGTGCGGACGAGCGCGTCGCGGCCGGCGAGCAGGTCGTCCTTCCACTCCGGCCGGTCGGACCGCACGCGGCCCCAGTGGACGATCGCGCCGGCCACCGGGCCGGCCTCGTCCCGCACCGTGCCGACGACCCACGCGCCCCGCGGCAGCTTCACGCCCAGGCTCTCGCCCGTCGGGTCGCACGGCAGCACGGTCTCCCGCACGCCGACGAACGGGGCGGAGGCGTCCGGCGGATGCACCAGCAACTCCGCCGCCTCGCCGCGGGCCAGCGGCAGCCGCAGCGTGCCGTCGGCGTCCGCGACGGCGTCGAACTCCCCGCCGCGGTTCCGCCGGACGGCCGCCAGCCCTTGCTCCGTGTCGCAGAAGTGCGCGTGCGTCCGCGGCCGGCTCGTCACGACCGTGACGCGGGCGTGCGGCAGCGACCGGCCGGTGTCCGCGGCGCGAACGGTCACGACGAACGGGACCGCGGCCTTGAGCCGAACCTCGTCCCGGTCCGCGTCGAGGCGGACGGTTTCGACCGCGAACCGCGGGTCTTCGACCCGAACGCCGACGGTCGCCGCGCCGAGGCCGGGGAGTACGATCGCGCCGTCCGGGCCGGCCGTGACCAGGCCCGGCCAGCCGGGGAGCGGCGGTTCGTTCGCGCCGAGCGACGGCTCGTTCGCGGCGTCCCCGATTCGCACGACGCGGGCCGTCACGCCAGCGGCGGGGTTGCCGTCCGCGTCGAGCAGCCGGGCGCGGAGCGGCAGACTTTCCCCCATGCGAACGTCGAGCGCCGCGCCGGGCTTGACCCGCGCCGTCGTCGTCGCGGGGGCGCGGCCGGGGGCGGTGGCGTGGACCGTGACGGCCCGCTCGGCGAACCAGGACGGGAACTCGGGGACGTTCAGCCGGAACCGGCCGTGCGGGTCGGTCGTGGCCGCGGCGACCGGCGTGTCCCGCAGCCCGCGGCCGCCGGGTTCGTAGGGGTCGCGGGCCAGCGCCGTGACGGTCGCGCCGGGGACCGGGTCGCCGTCCGCGTCGCGGACCGTGCCGATCAGTGGCGTTGTCTTGACGTGGGCGACGGCCGGCGGGGCGGCGGCCGGGGAAGGCTCCGGCGTGGGTTCGACGGCGACGGTGGACAGCGCGAGCACGAGCGCGACGCCGGCCCCGCCGAGCCACACGAGCGGCCGGGCCATCAGGATTGCGGCCAGCGACTCGAACGGCAACGGCACGACGGGGGTGGTCGCGAGGCCGGCGTCGGTCGTCCCGGCCAGCACGCCGGGCGGCACGGCCGTCAGCCGGCCGCCGAGCGCGGCCAGGGCCGCCGTCACCCCGAGGGCCGGGGCGTGCTCCAGGAGCCGGTCGCGGAGCTTGAGTTTTGCCTTCTCCAGCCGCCGGTGGACGGCCGCGGTCGAGCACCCGAGTTCCGTCGCCGCCTTCTGGTACGACCGGCCCTCGACGAGGCACAGCACGAGCACCGCCCGGTCCCGGTCCGGCAGGTTCGCCAGCTCGTCGTCGAGCAACAGCGCGTCCTTGTGCTGGGCGTCGTGCGCGTCGATCACGTCGGCCGCGAGCGGCTCGTGGCGCTGGTGGTGGCGGTCCCGCTTGCGGCGGAGGTCGATGGCGCTGCACCGGGCGACCCGGTACAGCCACGCGGCCAGGGTGTGGCGGTTGAGGATGCGGTGCGCGTCGCGGGCGAGCTTGAGGAACGCGGCCTGGAAGGCGTCCTCGGCGTCGGTCGTGTTGCCGAGGCCGCGGCGGCAGACGCCCCAGACGAGGCCGCCGTACCGGCCGACGAGGGTGCTGAACGCGCGCTCGTCCCGGTGGTCCACGAAGAGCCGCAGCAGCTCCGTGTCCGAGCGGTCGTCCTCTCGCCATGCGGCCACGGCGAACTGTAGCTGTCGGAGCATCGTCCCGGCGGCCCGTGAGGCGGATCGGAGAGGTCGATCCCGCGGTTAGCACACGGAATAAGCCGCACGGCGGCAGCGCGGTTTCTCGCGGTTCGGCCGATCTTCCGCCGACCTTCACGCGGCGTTCACCGGGCCTACGCCGGGGGGCGGGGAATGTTGGAAGTGTGGGGTTGTAACGAATGGTTTTCACCCCGAAGGGGTGGGAGATGTTAGCCCAGGGCAAGGGCCGCAGGCCCGCCGCCCTGGGTGGGGGCCGCAACCGCCCCGCAGGCTGAAAGCCTGCGAGAAGGAAGGCGGTCGCAGACACGCCGGACGCCCGCGCCCAGGGCGTTGCCCTGGGCTGAGCGCTCCCACCCCTTCGGGGTGAAAACTGATTCCTGCGAACGAGGAACTGCTATCGCGTCGTCAGGCCCGGCGTCCGCCGCCGCGGCTTCTTCGCCGTCCGCGACACGTCGAGCACCTTGCCCGTCTCGCCGAGCGCCAGGTGGAACCGCTGCTCCCCCTCCAGCCGGTGCAGCGTCAGGTGGTACTCCGGGGCCACGTCCGCCAGGTAGCCCCGCTTCTCCGGCTCCTTCGGGATGCGGAGCTTGCCCCACGACCCGTCGCCGAGGTACACGATCCCGGTCGCGGCGTCCACGGTCCCGCCGGTCAGCGGGTGCGTCCGCTTGAACGTGTGGTCGTGGTGCTCCAGCACGACATCCACCTGGTGCTTCTCGAACAGCGGGACCCAGTGCGTCCGCTGCTCCTCGCCGGTCCCGAACTTCCCGGCCGCGGCCGCCTGTGGGGCGCGGTACGACGGGTAGCACGGGACGTGCCCGGCCACGATCAGGTGCGGCCGCCCGGCCCGGTCGGCCAGCGTCTTGTCCAGCCACTCCGTTTGCTCGCCGCCGATCTTCGCGCAGTGCCCGGTGTCCGTCAGCACGAGGCTCAGGTAGTCGCCGAAGTCGAGGGTTGCGTAGCTCGTCTCGGCGAACAGGCCGTCGAACAGCGGGGTGAAGAACGTCGCCTCCTTGAGCGTCTTGTTGTAGCTGCCGCGGACCTCGTGGTTGCCGAGCATCGCGACCATCGGGATGAGCCGGCCCTGGCTGTCGGTCATCGTCGTCGCGTAGTTGCGGATGAACTGGACCGCGACGTTGCCGTTGATGCCGTTGTCGTACCCCAGGTCGCCGCCGACGAGGACGAACATCGGGTCCTGCAGGGCGGCGATCCGGTTGTTCGCGACGGCGTGCTGGTTGACGCCCACGTCGCCGCCGCTGATGAAGTGGAACGCCTTCGTCGCCTTCGCCGGCATGGTGCGGAACCGGTACGCCTTCGACCGCGTGCCGATGACGAACTCGTACTCCGTCCCCGGCGTCAGGCCGACGAGTTCGGCGCGGAACACGGAGAAGTCGGTCGGCCCGGTCGGGCCGGGGACGACGGCCGGGGCCTTCGCGTCCGCCTTCGGGGCGGCCGCGGCGTCCTTGGGGTCCGGCTTCAGCGGCAGTTCCACGACCGGGAACGGCTTCGCCTTCGCCACCGGCCCGGTCGTCCAGTCGGCCTTGCTCCGCTCGCGGTAGCGGATGACCGGCTCGTCCACGTCCTTCGCCCGGCCGATCCACTGGATCGTGATCGTCGTCGTCGGGTCCCGCTGCCACGTCAGGAACAGCGTGTCCGGGTTGAACCCCGGCGCGTCGTCCGGCACGGCCGCGGGCTTGTCCTGGCCGAGGACGTGCGCCCCGGAGATCGAGAGCAGCCCGGTCACGCCGCCGAGGAAGTTCCGCCGGCTGAAGGTCGAGGTCATTGGCGACACCGCGAGTGAAAAAAATGGTGGGACGACCCGGACAGCAGTATGTTTCCGCCGGGACGCGCGCAGGAGGGAGGGCGGGATTTCACCCAAGATTCACCGCCCGGAGGCTCATTTTTGCGAAGTGTGTGCGCGGCGGAAAGAGCGGGTGAGGGAACCGCGAAGGTTTCGCGGGGCGGCCGGCCGCCCCGCGACGGGCTGGACCTTACTTCTTCACGAACGCCTCCGGCGGCTTGATCTCGCCGGGCTTCGCCTTCGCCAGTTCCACGTACTCCTCCACGCACGGCGGGCAGCAGAACGTGTACGTCTTCCCGCCGATCACCCACTTCAGGTCCGGGTTCGCCTTCGTCAGCGTCACCGGGCAGAGCCTGTCGCCCGGCTTCGGCTTCAGGTCGTGCGACACCTTCAGGTCCTTGAACTTCGCCGACACGGTCGTGTTGCCGTTCGCCTTGATGTCGGCGTCCGTGTAGAGGCCGCCGGGCTTCTGGTAGATCGCCGCCTCCCGCATCTCGTCCGCGGACTGAACCGGGCGGCCGTGCGCGTCCTTCGGGGCGGCCGTCGCGTGGCCGTCGTGCGGCTTCTCCTGGAAGTCGCCGAGGTACGGCTTGCCGTCGATCTCGCCGCTGATCGTCCCGGCGAGCGCCTGCTCCTTCGCGAAGTTGTCGTGGGCCGCGACGAACCGCGACGCCTTCCCCTTCGGGTCGCCGGCGTCCGGGTCGGCCTTCAACTCGACCTGGAACTTCGGGGCCTTGACGCTGAGCAGCAGCTTCTCCGCCGCGATCGGCACGGGCGTCTTCGCGTCCTCGTCGAGGACGTAGACGGTCGCCGTCTTCTTGGGGTGGTCCACGACGAACTCGGCGTGGTACTTGCCGAACTCGACGATCAGCCCGTCGTGCGGGCCGGGGCCGTGGTCGCCGTCGTCGGCGTGGTCGCCGGCCTTCGCCTTCGGCTTCTCGGCCTTCGGCGGGGCGGAGGACTTCTCGCACCCGGCCGCGAGGGCCGCGGCGAGCACGCCGAGGGCCAGTATCTTCGTCTTCATTCGTCGTCTCCTAAACAGGGTGAAACATTATTCGCAGGCCAATCGCGCCGCGTCCGGGCCGCGGCGCTCTTGTAGGGCGGGTCAAGGCTTTGCGCCGACCCGCCGGGGGCCGCAACCGCGTTGCAGAGCCGCCGAACCGGCTGGGACCGCGTCGGCGGGTCGGCGCAAAGCCTTGACCCGCCCTACATAATCCGCCGGGGGTCCGCAACCACCTCGGAGACACCCCCAGCCTCGGAGACCGCGTCGGCGGGTCGGCGCAAAGCCTTGACCCGCCCTACGGTTCGCGGGCCAACCGCTCCGCGTCCTTGCCACTGAACTTCCAGAACAGGCCGGGGTGGATCAGGAACTCGCAGAACGTGCTCGTCACCAGCCCGCCGAGGATGACCGTCGAAACCGGGTAGAGAATCTCCAGCCCCGGCTTCTGCCCGCCGATGACGAGCGGCACGAGCGCGATCCCGGCCGTCAGCGCCGTCATTAGCACCGGGGCGAGCCGCTCCAGGCTGCCGCGGAGCACCGTCTCCTGCGTGAACGCTTCCCCCTCCTCCTTCATGAGGTGGAAGTAGTGTGTGACGAGGAGGATGCCGTTCCGCACGGCGATGCCGCCGAGGGACACGAACCCGACCATGCTGGCGACCGTCAGCGTCTGGTGCGTGACGACCAGCGCGATCACGCCGCCGACGAACGCGGTCGGCACGGCGTTCAGGATTTGCAGGCTGACCCGCACGGACGGGTAGAGCAGGTACAGCACGGCGAACACGCCGACGGCGGAGACGGCGGCGAGGACGGCGATCAGCACGGCCGCCGACCGCTGGGCCTCGAACTGGCCGCCGTACTCGACGAAGTACCCCTCCGGCATCGGCACGCGGGCCTTCACCCGCCGCTCGATGTCCGCGGCCACGCTCCCGAGGTCGCGGCCCTGCGCGTTGACCCGGATCACCGCCCGGCGGCGGACGTTCTCCCGGCTCACCTGGTTCGGCCCGCCCGCCCCGTCCGGGATGTCGGCCACGTCCTTCAGCCGCACCTGCCCCTTGCCGTCCGGCCGGTCGATCCGCAGCTCGCCGAGCTTCGGGTAGTCGGTCCGGTACTGGGCGTTCAACTTCACCACCAGGTCGAACCGCCGTTGGCCGTCGATGACCTGCGAGATGACCTCGCCCTTCATCGCCGTCTCGACGAACTTCGCCACGTACTGCCGGCTCAGGCCGTAATACGCGAGGTCGTCGGCCCGGAGGACGACGTGCAGCTCGTCCACGATTTCCTGCGGCTCGATCACCGGCTCCGTCAGGCCGGGGATGTCCGCAATGGCGGCCTTCACCTGACGGGCGAGGGCTTGCAGCCGGTCGAGGTCGTCGCCGACGATCTTGATCGCGATGTTCGACTTCACGCCGGACAGCATGTGACTGATGAGGTGGTCGAGCGGCTGCTCGGCCTCGACGCTCGCGCCGGGCAGGTCGGTCTTCATTTCGGCCGTCATCCGCTCCAGGAACTCGGCCCGCCGGCCGACGTGTGCGGGGTTCATCGTCAGGATGTACTCGGACCGGCCGACCGGCTCGACGTGCTCGTCCAGTTCCGCCCGCCCGGTCCGCCGGACGAAGTGCAGCACCTCGCCGTCCGGGTTCGCCGGCGACTTCTGGATCGCCCGCAGCTTCTCGTCCATGACGGCCGCCGCCTCGCGGGACGCCTGCAACGACGACCCCGGCGGCAGGGCCACGTCGAACTGCACGCTCCCCTCGTCGAACTTCGGCAGGAAGTCGGACCCGATGGTCGTCAGCCGCCAGGCGCAGTACGCGACGACGACCCAGGTGAGCAAGAGGATCACGCCGGCGAACCTCATGCTGAACCGGACGAGGTAGGACGCGAGGAACTTGAGCAGCCGCAGCAGCGGGCCGTCGGCGTGGCCGGTGGCGGCGGCGGTCCGGCCGAGCAGGTAGTACGACAGCACCGGCGTCACGGTCAGCGACACGACGAGCGACGCGAGGATGGAGACGATGTACGCCAACCCGAGCGGGACGAACAGCCGGCCCTCGATGCCGGACAGGGCGAACAGCGGCAGGAACGCCAGCACGACGACGGCCGTGCCGAACACGACGGCCGAGCGGATCTCCCGGCTCGCGTCGTACACGACCGCGAGCGCCGGCTTCGGCGTTGCCGACGCCGCGTTCTCTCGGAGGCGGCGGTAGATGTTCTCCACGTCCACGATCGCGTCATCGACGAGTTCGCCCATCGCGACGGCGATCCCGCCGAGGGTCATGACGTTGATCGACAGGTGCGTGCCGGTCAACCACCCGACGGCGCGGAACACCAGCACCGTGACGGCCAGCGAGAGCGGGATGGCGGTCAGCGTGATGAACGTCGTCCGCACGTTCAGCAGGAACAGGAACAGGACGATCACGACCAGCACCGCGCCGAGGGCGAGCGCCTCGCCGACGTAGTAGACGGCGCGGTCGATGAACGCCTTCAGTTGGAAGAGGTCGGTGTTGAACCGGTGGTCGGCGGGCAGCCCGGCCTCCATGTCCGCGAGGGCCAGCTTCACCGCGTCGGTCAGCCGCCGGGTGTCGGCGTGCGGCTGCTTCACGACCGTCACGACGACGGCGTCGAACCCGTCCACGCCGGCGTCCCCGCGGGCCGGGGCCGGGCCTTCCGCCACCGTCGCGACCTGCCCCAGCAGCACCGGCCGGTCGCCGGTCGTGCGGACGGGAACCATTCTCAAGTCGTCCAGCACCTTCGCCGGGTCCGGGCCGAGGCGGCCGATGACCCGCACCGGCCGCTCGACGTGCCCCTCCTCCGTGTACCCGCCGCTGGCGTTCAGGTTGTTCTCCTGGATCGCGCGGTCCACGTCCTGGATCGTCACGCCCTGGTCGAGCAGCTTCGCCGGGTCCACGAGCACCTGGTACTGCTTCTTGTCCCCGCCCATGACGATCACTTCCGCGACGCCGGGCATCCGCAACAGCCGCGGGCGGACGACCCAGTCGGCCGTCGTGCGGAGGTCCATCCGCAGCTCCTCCGCGGTGCGGAAGGTGACGGCGTGCGGCTGGCCTTCGGCCTCGAACGTCGCCTTGTTGTCGGCGGGCCACGCCAGGCTCGCGACGGGGACTCGTTCCCACGTCTGCGGGTCGCGGCGGTCCTTCACCTTCCAGACGGCGAGGGACTTCGCCCCCGCGGCGCGCTCGGCCATCCAACCGGTGCGGCCGACCGGGGCGAGCGTGCCGCCCCGCGGCCCGGCCTGCCGGTGCAGGCCGACGTGCATGACCTGGCCCATGATCGAACTCGGCGGCGTCATCAGCGGGCGGATGTTCGGCGGCAGCGTCCCGGCGACGGCGGCGAGCCGCTCCTGCACGACCTGCCGCGCGTGCCGCACGTCCGTCTCCCAGCCGAACTCGACGTAGGTGACGGCGAACCCCTGGCTCGACTGGCTGCGGACGGCCTCCACGCCCGGCGCGCCGAGGAGGGCCGTGTCGATCGGCTGCGCGACGAGGCTCTCAACTTCTTCCGGCGAGAGGCCGGGGGCTTCGGTGAGGAGGACGACGCGGGGCCGGTCGAGGTCCGGGAACACGTCGACGGGCAGCCGGGTGGCGAGGAGGGTGCCGTACCCGAGGGCGACGACCGCGAGCAGCAGCACGAGGCCGCGGTAGCGGAGGGCGAGGCGGATGACGGCGTTCACGGACGGCCCTCGGGGGGAATCTTGTGGGTCGGGTCGGGGCTTTGCGAGGCCCGACTCTTGTTCCCTCCCCCCTTGGGGGGGAGGGTTAGGGA
>NZ_JCABYM010000152.1:0-11443 GCF_059499385.1 Limnoglobus sp.
AGTGGGCGACGAGCGGGCTGCTGATGCCGCCCTCGTGGACCCAGTGCTTGTACTCGCGGAACGGCGTGTTGCTGACGTTCGCCCACCCCTCGCCGTAAGCCACATACGTGTCGGCCGGGCCGGGCACGACGTTCGGCCCCTGGCGGACCGGGTAGCCGTCGCGGGTCTGCGGCGGGACGAGGCCATTCGGTAGGGATTCGGGCGGCAACTGGGGCAGGGTCGGCTTGTCCTTCCGCGGCCCGTCCTCCCGGCCCTTCGTCGGGTTGCGGCCCATGAGTTCCGCGCACCCGCCGTTGTCTTGCAGGTAGAGAATGAGCGTGTCCTCCAGCCGCCCGGTGCGCTCTAACTCCGCGACGATCTTGCCGACGCCCTGGTCCATCCGGTCCACCATCGCAGCGAAGACTTCCATGCACTTCGCATCCCGCTCCTTGTTCGCGACCTTGTCCCACGCCCCGGCGAGCGGACTCGCGCCCTGCGCCGGGTCGATGAGGCCGAGCTTCGCCGCCTTCTCGAACCGGGCCTTCCGCGTCGGCTCGTACCCGCCGGCGTACTTACCCTGGTACTTCGCGATGTCCTCCGGCAGCGCGTGCATCGGCCAGTGGGCGGCGGTGTACGTTACGTACATGAAGAACGGCTTGTCGCCGTGGTCCTTCGCGTGGTCGCCGAGGAACTTGACCGCGTGGTCCGTGATCGCGTCCGTGAAGTAATACTGCTTCGGCTGGTATTCCTCGTCCGCGACCGGGGAGATGAGCGTGTTGTCGCGGCACAGGGTGAACGGGTCGTAAAAGCTGCCGCCGCCGGACACCATGCCGTAGAACCGGTCGAACCCGCGTTGCAGCGGCCAGCACTCCTTGTTGCCGTCCTTGCCGATGAACCGGGTGACGTGCCACTTCCCGACGGCGTAGGTCCGATACCCGGCCGGGCGCAGCACCTCGGCGATGGTCCGGCACTGCCGGTTGAGGTGGCCCTTGTACCCCGGCTTCCCCTTGTCGTCCATCATGTGGCCGACGCCGGCCTGGTGCGGGTAGAGGCCGGTGAGCAAGCTGGCCCGCGTGGGGCAGCAGCGGCCGGTGTTGTAGAACTGCGTGAACCGCACCCCGTTCGCGGCGAGGCGGTCGAGGTTCGGGGTGACGATCTCGCCGCCGTAGCAGCCGATGTCGGAGAAGCCCATGTCGTCCGTCATGATGACGACCACGTTCGGCGCGGCCGCGAGCGGCCCGACGGTTGCGAGCAACAGGAGGGAGAGGGTCCAACGGGTCACGACGGGTCTCCGGGTTCTGTAGGGCGGGTCAAGGCTCTGCGCCGACCCGCCGGGGGACCGCTACTGCACGGATGAGCCGCGGAACCGGCTGGGACCGCGACGGCGGGTCGGCGCAAAGCCTTGACCCGCCCTACAAGATTACGGCTTCTCGCCGGTAATCTCGCTCAGCAGTTGGAAGAAGCCCCGCTTCCGCGCGCTGCTCGTCTTCCAGTTCACCGGCACGGACTGGTAGCCCTCGTCGAACCCCTCGTCCTTCATCCGGTAGTCGAAGTAGCCCCACGACGCGTACTCGCCCACCGCGGCCACGAAGTTGTTCGTCGGCTTCTCGAAGTCGAAGTGATCGTCCTCGTTGAACAGGATCGGCATCGGCCGGTAGCCGTCCACCTTGCGGGACTGCCGGACCATCTCGCCGATGCGGGCCGGGTCCTTCACCCCGTTGCCGTGCAACAGCAGGAAGTCGGACGCCTTCACCACGTTCGGCTTCGGGACCTTGTTCCCGCCATAGCTCGTGCCGACGAGAAGCGGGAACTTTATCGCCGCGGCCCGGTCCTTCGCGCGGAGGATCAACTCGTGGACGCGGTCCGGCTTCAGGATCGCGTGGTCGTAAGCCTTCACGTTGCACTCGTTGTTGATCTCCAACAGGACGTGCGTGTAGTTCTTCGCGATTAGCCAGTCCACGGTCGCGTCCACGCCCGCCGTCACCGCGGCCTCGTCCGTCAGCCGCTCGTCCTGGCCGAAGTAGTAGACGCCGAGGATGACGACCATGCCCAGCTCGTCCGCCCGGTCGAGCACCTTCGCCAGCCGCGCCAGGTAGTCCGCGCGAAGCGTGCCGTCCGCGTTCAGCGCGGAATTGTGCCACGGCTGCTCTTTCGAGTACCCCTGGGGGCTGCCGCCTTGCAAATTCAACGTCATCGCCAGCAGGCCGTGCTTCCGCCACTCCGGCGTCATCGCCAGGAACTCGGCCGTGTTCCGGTCCGCGTCCCATTTCTTCGTATCGGGGTAGGCCCACCGGCCGACGGTCTGCGGGTTCCGGTCGTCGAACGTCGCCTGCACCATCCGGCTGTTGAACAACAGCCCTTCGATGGACTTGCCCTGCCAGTTGCGGCCCTTGTACGTCGGTTGCCCGTTGATGAAAAACTTCTCGCCGTCGATGCGGACGGCCGTGCGGCGCTTCGGCGGTTCGGCCGCGAGCGGCGCGGCGAACAGTCCGGCGAGAAAGAGCGGAACGACGACACGCATGGGGGTGGCCCTTCACGGGGAGTGTGAAGCCGGTTCGTCTCATTCGGTATAGTCACGGCTCCCTCATTTTCACGGACGGCCCAACCGGCCGGGCCGCGCGTCGAGTTTAACGACGGACCAAGTTATCCAATTTGTCCATTCTGGCGGCAACGTCTTGCTGAGCCGCAAAGTTCTGTTTAGAGTTAGAAACCATCTATTCTCCCTAGACCCACGCTTGACTCGCGCGCGTCCCCGAGAAGCGGCCATCGACGCCCGATGACCGACGCCGGTTTTTCCCGCGAAGCGTCCGTCCCGGAAGGGGCCATTATCCCGCTACGTGTTGGAGTTCATCCATGATTCGCACCCAGTGGTGGCGTTACGTCCGGAAGTCGGTGGCCACGCCCCGGACCGCGTTCCGGTTGCTCGGCCGGTTGGTGCAGCTCGAAGACCGCGTCAACCCCAACGGCCTCCTGGTGAGTATCAACGATCTCGCCACCATCCCCGCGTCGCCGACCGGGAAGACGCCGGCGATCCAGGCCCGGTCGTTCCGGCCGGTGGCAATCGACACCGCGACCGTGCTGACCGAGCTGTCCGCCGTGCCGAGCGAGCCGGCGTACCTGAGCGGGGCCGACGGCGTCGAGTTCGTCCTCCCCGCGCCGGACGGCACGGCCCAGCGGTTCGAGGTCGTGGACGCGCCGGTGATGGCCCCCGAGTTGGCCGCCCGGTTCCCGGACATCCGGACGTTCCAGGGCCGCGGCCTCGACGACCCGACGGCGCTGTTGCGGATGGACGTGACGCCGCTCGGCTTCCACGCGCAAGTCATCTCGTCGGCCGGGACGTGGCTCATCGACCCGTTCTACCACCTCGAAGACGACGTGTACGCTAGCTACTACCGGAAGGATGCTCTCACGGCCGCCCCGCCGGCGGACGGCGACGCCGACGGCGCGCAGGCGTGGGGCACGGGCCGGAAGTCGCCCGGCTGCCAGTGCAGCACGTGCATGGGGGCGATGGATGTACTCGGCCGGGGAACCGACGGGGGGTCCGGTTCCTCCTCGACCGGCGACGTGCCGCAGGCCCGCAGCGGGACGCAACTCCGCACGTACCGACTCGCGGTCGCCGCCACCGGCGAGTACACCGCGATCTTCGGCGGCACGCAGGTGCTCGGCCAGGCGGCCATCGTCACGGCCGTCAACCGCGTCACCGGCGTGTACGAGTCGGAGTTGTCGATCCGGCTGAACCTCGTCGCCAACAACTCGTTGCTCGTTTACACGAACCCGGCCACCGACCCGTACACGAATAACGACCCGGTCGCCCTGCTGACTCAGAATCAGGCGAACGTGGACGCCGTCATCGGGTCGGCGAACTACGACATCGGGCACGTGTTCAGCACCGCCGGCGGCGGCCTCGCCGGCCTCGGCGTGGTCGGCTTCGCCGGCGTCAAGGCGCAGGGCGAGACCGGGCTACCGAACCCGGTCGGCGACCCGTTCCACATCGACTACGTCGCCCACGAGATCGGCCACCAGTTCGGCGCGCGGCACACGTTCAACACATCGTCCGACCCGAACCGGAACCAGAACACCGCGTTCGAGCCGGGCAGCGGGTCCACGATCATGGGGTACGCCGGCATCACCGGCCCGAACTCCGACCTCCAGCCGAATTCCGACCCGTTCTTCAACACGAGCGCGTTCGACGAGATCGTCAACTTCGTGGACGCCGTCATCCCCGGCGTCGGCACGCGAACGGCGAACGGGAACGTCGTCCCCACGGTCGTCGCCGGCCCGACCTACGTCATCCCGGCCCGGACGCCGTTCGAGCTGGTCGGCGGCGGGTCGGACGCCAACGGCGACGCCGTCACGTACTCCTGGGAGCAGCGGGACCTCGGCCCGGCCCAGTTGCTCACCGCCGCGGACAACGGGACCAGTCCGCTGTTCCGCGTCTACAACCCGACGCCCTCCCCGGCCCGCGTGTTCCCGCGGCTGACCGACCTCGTCAACAACACGGACACGATCCCGCTCGGCGAGAAGCTGCCGACCGTGAACCGGGCGCAGATGCGGTTCCGGCTGACCGCCCGCGACAACCGGATCGGCGGCGGCGGGGTGAACACGGCCGACACGTTCGTCCAGGTCGTCAACACCGGGGCGGCGTTCGCCGTCACGTCCCCGAACGTCAACCTGACGTGGGTTCACAACACGACCGAGACGGTGACGTGGGACGTGGCCGGCACGAACGCCGGCCTCGTCAACGCCCAGAACGTGAACATCAGCCTCTCGACCGACGGCGGGTTGACGTACCCGACCCTGCTGGCCGGCAACGTGCCGAACACCGGGTCGGCGAACGTCGTCGTGCCGGTCATCAACACCGGGACCGCCCGCGTCCGGGTGCAACCGGTCGGGAACGTCTTCTTCGACATCTCGAACGCGAACTTCACGATCTCCCCGGTCGCCCCGACGTTCGCCGTCAGCGGCAAGCTGTACGAGGACTGGACCGGCAACGGGACGCCCGACGCCCTCGACAAGCCGCTCGGCAACCAGGTCGTCCTGTTCGACACGAACGGCAACGGCGTCCTCGACACGGCGACGACCTCGTCCGGCACGGTCAACATCGCGATCCCGGACGCCAACCCGACCGGCATCACGAGTACGATTGCCGTCAGCGGCCTGCCGGCGAAGGTTCTCGACGTGAACGTGAAGCTCAACATCGAACACACCTACGTCGGCGACCTGCGGGTCTTCCTCACCGGGCCGAACAATGCGAAGATCAGCCTCATCCTCAACCGCGGCGACGAGGGCATCAATTTCACCAACACCGTCCTCGACGACGAGGCGTTGGTCTCGATCACGGCGATCGCCGCGGCCGGCGACCCCTTCTCCGGCAGCTTCCGGCCGGAAGTCCCGCTCGGCAATTTCGACGGCACGCCGGCGAACGGCAACTGGACGTTGGCGGTCATCGACTCCGTCGGCCTGGACACCGGCAAGCTCGTGGACTGGTCGCTCACCTTCACGACCGAGCAGGCGACGACAAGCCTAGGCAACGGGTTCTACGGCATCAACGGGTTGGACATCGGCACGTACAACGTGACGCCGCTGGGCGGCCTTAACTTCGTGACGCCGCCGACCGGCAAGTACGGGGTCACGATCACCAGCCCGTTCGACGAGTTCCCGAACCGCGACTTCTACGTCACGAAGCAGAAGGCGTTCTACGGCCTGGCCATCGACGACGCGAACAAGGACGGCGTGTTCGACGCCGGCGAGCCGGGGCTGAGCGGCGTTCAGATTTACATCGACACGAACAAGAACGGGGCGTTCAACGTCGGCGAGCCGACGACGACGACCGACGCCCTCGGCCGGTACCAGTTCACGTCCCGGCCGGTCGGGATGTCGGTGCTCCGGCAGGTCGTGCCGAACGGCCGGTTCGAGACATTCCCGGCCGCCGGCGGCATCACGGTCAACCAGGTCGGGACCGAGTCGCAGCTGAACAACAACTTCGGCAGCCGGCTCGGGTTCGCCCCGGTCATCGTCAGCAACGGCGGCGGGCCGACGGCCGCCGTGTCCGTGTTCGAGAACGCGGCGACCGTCACCACCGTCGTCGGGGACGACCCGGACCCCGGCACGGTCCTCACGTACTCCCTCGCCGGCGGGGCGGACGCCGGCAAGTTCACCATCAACCCGGCCACCGGGAAGCTCGCGTTCTCCCCGGCCGCGAACTTCGAGGTCCCGACGGACGCGAACGCGGACAACGCCTACGAGGTGATCGTCCAGGTGTCCGACGGGTCGCAGGCCGCGACGCAGCTGCTCACCGTGACCGTGAACGACGTGAACGAGGCCCCGGCGTTTACCGTCGGCCCGAACCCGATCAGTGCCGAGGACGCCGGCCCGCAGGCGCTCGCCTTCCTGGCCGGCGTGGCCACCGGGCCGAACCCGGAGCCGGGGCAGACGGTGACGTTCACGGTGGCCGTTATCGGAACGACCGGGACGCTCGCGTTCACCTCGATCCCGGCCATCGACGCGGCCGGCAACCTGACGTACACGGCCGCCCCGAACACGAGCGGCACGGCCACCGTCACGGTGTTCGCGACGGACGACGGCGGCACGGCCAACGGCGGCAGCGACACGTCCACGACCAAGACGTTCACCATCACCGTCGCGACCGTGAACGACGCCCCCACCTTCGTCGTCGGCGCGGACCAGACCGCGGGCGAGGACAAGGGCCAGCAGACCGTCCCGGCGTTCATCGCGACGAAGTCGGCCGGCCCGCCGGACGAGGCCGGGCAGACGATCTCGTTCCTCGCGTCGAACGACAACGCCGCCCTGTTCGCCGTGGCCCCGGCCATCGCCGCCAACGGCACGCTGACGTACACGCCGGCTGCGAACGCCTTCGGCGTGGCCGTCGTCACGGTGACGGCGAAGGACTCGGGCGGCACGGCAAACGGCGGCGTGGACACGTCCGCCCCGCAAACGTTCACGATCACCGTCGGCAACGTGAACGACGCCCCGACGTTCGCCGTCGGCGCGGCCCAATCGCTGCTCGAAGACGCCGCGCCGCAGGTCGTTCCGAACTTCCTGACGAACGTGACCGCCGGGCCGGCGAACGAGTCGGCCCAGGCCGTTTCGTTCGTGGTCACGACGAACAACCCCGCCCTGTTCGCGGCGGCCCCGGCCATCGACTCCACCGGGACGCTGACGTACACCCTCGCCCCGAACGCGAACGGGACGGCGACCGTCACCGTGACCGCGAAGGACGACGGCGGCACGGCCGGCGGCGGCAGCGACACGTCCTCGCCGCAGACGTTCCTCGTCACCGTCACCGGCGTGAACGACGCCCCGACGTTCGCCGTCGGCGCGAACCCGACCTCGAACGAGGACGCCGGGACGCAGACGGTCGCCGGGTTCGCCGCCGCCGTCGCGGCCGGGCCGCCCGACGAGGCGGGGCAGCAGGTGACGTTCACGGTCACGACCGACAACCCGGCGCTCTTCCTCATCGCCCCGGCCGTCGCCCCGAACGGCACGCTGACGTACACGGCGAACCCGAACGCGAACGGGACGGCGACCGTGACCGTGACCGCGAAGGACAGCGGCGGCACCGCGAACGGCGGGGCGAACCAATCGACCGTGCAAACGTTCACCGTCACCGTCGTGGCCGTCAACGACGCCCCGACGTTCGCCGTCGGCGCGGCCCAGGCCGTGATGGGCGACGCCGGGCCGCAGGCGGTGGCGAACTTCGCGTCGGCCATTTCCGCCGGCCCGGTGGACGAGGGCGGTCAATCGGTCAGCTTCCAGGTGACGGCGGACAACCCGGCGCTATTCGCCGAGCTGCCGACCATCGACGCGGCCGGCGTCCTGCGGTACACGCCCGCCCCGCTGACGAACGGCGTCGCGACCGTTACCGTCACGGCCGTGGACGACGGCCCCGGCGCGGCGGCGTCCGCCCCGCGGACGTTCACCGTCGGCGTCACGTCGTTCCTCGACCCGGTCGTTGCGAGCGCGACGACGAACGAGGACACGATGACCGGCGGCCTGGTCCTCGGGACCGGGCTGGCCGGCAGCCCGGTCACGCACTTCCAGATCACGAACGTCCGCGGCGGCGTCCTGTTCCGGCCGGACGGCACGACGTTCGTCTCGAACGGCGACTTCATCCCCGTCGGGGACGGCGCGGCCGGGCTGCGGTTCCTGCCGCTGACGAACGCGAACGACAACACGTCCCCCGGCGGGTTCGGGTTCGACGTGCGGAACAGCACGTCGGCGAGCGCGGCCGGGCTGGTGCGGTCCGCGACGACCGCGACCGTCTCCGTCGTGCCGGTGAACGACGCCCCGACGCTGTCCGTCGGCGCGGGCGTGACGGTGAGCGAGGACGCGGCGGCGCAGGCCGTGGCGAACTTCGTCTCGAACGCCTCCGCCGGGCCGCCGGACGAGGCCGGGCAGCCGCTAGCGGTCGCGCTGTCCGTCGCGGTGACGAGCGGCGACGTGTCGTTCGTCCAGCCGCCGGTTCTGGACCTCGCGACGGGAATGCTGGCGTTCCGCGCCGCCCCGGACAGCAACGGCGTCGCGACGGTGACGGCCACGCTGAGCGACGGCAGCGGCGGCACGGCGACGCAGACGTTCATCATCACCGTCACGCCGGTGAACGACCCGCCCACCGCGGCGCTGCCCGCGACGACGGCGAAGGGCGGGGCCGGGCCGCAGGTCGTGCCGGGGTTCGTCGCCCTCTCGACCGGGGCGGCGAACGAGGCCGACCCGCTGGCCGTGACGGTCACGATCGTCAGCACGACCGGGAACATCGCCTTTACCACGCCGCCGGCCGTCGACGCGAACGGGACGCTGACGTACACGGCGAAGCGGGGGTCGATCGGCACGGCGAACCTCGGCCTCGTCGTCAGCGACGGGGCGACGGCGCTGCCGGTCCGGTTCGTGACGCTGGACGTGGACGCGGCCGGGCGGTTCGAGCTGGTCGGGTACACGGAGTTCGCCGTCGGGTCGGACGACGGCCAGCCGGACGTGACGTTCTACAACGCCGACCGGTCGGTCCGGTTTCTCTCGAAGGCGTTCCCCGGCACGGAATTCGGTGCCCGGATCGCCAGCGCCGACTTCACCGGCGACGGCATCGCGGACGTGGTCGTCGGGTCCGGCGTCGGCCGGTCCACGTTCGTCCAGGTCATCGACGGCTCGACGCAACGGACGATCTTCGCCGTCCAGCCGTTCGAGGCGGCGTTCACCGGTGGCGTGTACGTCGCGGCCGGGGACGTGACCGGCGACCGGATCGCCGACCTCGTCATCACGCCGGACCGGGGCGGCGGCCCGCGGGTGCGGGTGTTCGACGGCGTCGGGTTCAACCCGATCGCCGACTTCTTCGGGATCGACGACCCGAACTTCCGCGGCGGCGCGCGGGCGGCCGTCGGCGACCTGAACGCGGACAAGGCGGCCGACCTCGTGGTCGCGGCCGGGTTCGGCGGCGGCCCGCGGGTCGCCGGGTTCGACGGCCGGCTGCTCGCCGCCGGCAAGCGGGTGAAGCTGTTCAACGACTTCTTCGCGTTCGAGCAGACCCTCCGCAACGGCGTGTTCGTGGCCGTCGGCGACATCGACGGTGACGGCGTGTCCGAAATCATCGCCGGCGGCGGCCCGAACGGCGGCCCGCGGGTGCAGGCGTTCGACGGCCGGACGCTAGTGAGTTCCGGCGGCGCGACGCTGACGCCGACGGTGAACTTCTTCGCCGGCGACCCGCAGAACCGCGGCGGCATCCGCGTCGCCGTGAAGGACCTGGACGGCGACACGCAGGCGGACCTGGTCGTCGGGGCCGGGACGAACGCCGGGAGCGTGGTGACGGCGTACCTCGGGACGACGCTGGCGGGCGACCCGTTCCTGCCGGTCGCGTTCGCGTTCGAGGCGTTCGACGACTTCACCGGCGGCGTGTTCGTCGGGTGAGATTGTGGAACCCGGAGCGGAAGCGACGGGGTGTTGCGCAACACCCCGTCGCTTCCGCTCCGGGTTCCACCGACGTTTCGCACCCCCGCACTCATCGACACTTCAGAAATCCCGCCTACACCCTCCGTAACCCTTCTCCCACTCTGGAGCGTGCCATGCGTCACGTCTTCCTCCCCTTCGGAGTGCTGGCGCTGTGCGCCGGCCCGTTCCTCGCCGCCGACCACCCGCCGCCCGTGCAGCTGACCGCGCAGCAAGACCACAAGCGGATGATGGAGTTGCTCAAGATCAAGGAGCTGCGCCGCGGGGCGGACGGCAACCCGAAGTCTGCGAACGCCGCCAACCTCGACGAGTCGAAGGCGACGCCGTACCCGGACCTGCCGGACCCGCTGACGTTCAAGGACGGCACGAAGGTCGCGACGCCGGACCAGTGGCGGAAGCGGCGGGCCGAGATCGTCGAGGACTTCGACCGTGAGGTCTACGGCCGCGTGCCGAAGGAGACGCCGAAGGTGACGTGGGCGGTCACCGCCACCGAGAAGCAGAAGGTCGGCGAGGTCGAGGCCGTCACGAAGAAGCTCGTCGGCAAGGTGGACAACTCGTCCTACCCGGCGGTGACGGTCGAGATTCAACTGACGCTCACGACGCCGGCCGACGCGAAGGGGCCGGTCCCGGTCGTCATGGAGTTCGGGTTCAACTTCCCCGCCCGCGCCGGGACGTTCGCGCAGGCCGCCCCGCGGGCCGGGCCGACGTGGCAGCAGCAGGTGCTGGCGAAGGGTTGGGGGTACGCGATCCTGTCGCCGAACAGCGTGCAGGCGGACAACGGCGGCGGGCTGACGAAAGGGATTGTCGGCCTGTGCAACAAGGGCCAACCCCGCCAACCGGAGGACTGGGGGGCGCTGCGGGCGTGGGCGTGGGGCGCGAGCCGGGCGCTCGACTACTTCGAGACGGACAAGGCGGTGGATGCCAAGCAGGTCGGCATCGAGGGGCTGTCCCGGTACGGGAAGGCGGCGATCGTGGCGATGGCCTACGACGAGCGGTTCGCGATCGGGTTCATCGGCTCGTCCGGCGCGGGCGGGGCGAAGCTCCACCGCCGGGACTACGGCGAGAAGGTCGAGAACGTGGCCGGGTCCGGCGAGTACCACTGGATGGCCGGCAACTACTTGAAGTACGCCGGCCCGCTCACGGCGAAGGACCTGCCGGTCGATGCGCACGAGCTGGTGGCGCTGTGCGCCCCGCGGCCGGTGTTCATCAGCGTCGGGTCGTTGCAGGTCGAGGGCGGCTGGGTGGACGCGAAGGGGATGTTCCTCGCCGGCGTCGGGGCCGGGCCGGTGTACGAGCTGCTCGGCAAGAAGGGGCTGGGGACGACGGAGTTCCCGAAGCAGGAGACGGCGCTGGTCGCCGGCGAGGTGGCGTTCCGGCAGCACGCCGGCGGCCACACGACCGGCCCGAACTGGCCGACGTTCCTGGCGTTCGCGGCGAGGTATCTGAAGTAGACCTGACTTCCGAAGTCCGGCTTCGACTTCGGAAGTCGATCCCCCGCGGGGGCGTTCCT